>JALYMZ010000213.1 GCA_030773435.1 Actinomycetota bacterium
GGGGGCGCCGACCTGCTTCGTCGCCGGGTCGGTGCTGCTCAGTAGGCCCGCAGCGCCGGCGTGTGGTCGTCCTCCTCGAAGAGCACCCGCTCACCGTCGATCCCGGTCGCCCTGCTGACCGCACGGAGGCGGAGGTGCTCGGCGTGCAGGACGCGCAGCGGCATCGTCACCACGACACTGCGGCGCGTCGGCCTGGTGGCGGAGAAGGTCCTGGACCGGTGCTGGCCTCCGGGGTGGTGGACGTGGAAGGAGAACCGGCCTCGCTCGCAGCTGAAGCTACCGACGACGTCGCCGAAATGGCCGTCGGCGGCGACGTCGAAGTCCCAGATCAGCCCAGCCGAGAGCGTGTCCTCGGGGTCGTCGAGGATCCCGCCGAGGTACCGGCACCCCCAGCTGTCCGCGGTCCGGATCGCGAGGGTCGCGGTGCCGTCCCCATTCCCGCGGAACCGCTCGAACACGATGTCCAACCGGCTCTGCACGTCCTCCGGGTCGGCGGCGGAGACCACCGTGTCGACCGACGTCACCTCGGCCTGTGCCGGGACCGCCGCCGCCGTTGCCGCGCCCGCCATACCGACTGCCAGTGCCATGAGCGCCCAGGGTCGCATCGAACCTCCTCGTCACTGCGGCCCTGCTGTCTGCCGGACCTCCTGATGAGGTGTACGGCTCTCAGCGCCCCAGCGTTGAACCGACGGGCGACGACTTCTTCGCCGCCGCGGCCTGGCGGTGCGACGTCGCTAGTCTGCGGAGACCGTGCGGTCGACGGCCTCGTCGATCCGCTCGGCGAGGGCGAAGTCGGCCGACGTCACGCCGCCCTCGGAGTGCGTGGACAGCACGAACGTGACCGTGGTCCACCGGATGTCGATGTCAGGATGGTGGTTCAGCTCCTCGGCCGTCCCGGCCACCTCGTGGACCAGCCTGATGCCGGTCATGAAGTCCGGTGCCTGGACCGCACGCACCAGCGCGTTGTCACGCAGCTCCCAGTGCGGGCGCTCGGCCAGCGCCGCGTGGATGTCCTGATCACGCATCACGTGGGCCATGCGGGCAGCCTACGCCCGGCGACGCCGCCGCTGCCGTCACGTTTCCGGTACGACGGGCGCCCGTCGTACCCTGGCCACGTCCCCCATAACACCTCCTTGGAGTCGTCGCGGCATGCCCACCGAACTCGCTCCCGGCTCGGTGTTCGCACGCCTGGAGCCGCTGCTGGCGAGGGTGCAGAAGCCGATCCAGTACGTCGGCGGGGAGCTGAACTCGCACGTCAAGGACTGGACGCGCCCGGACGGCGCGCCGATGGTGCGCTGGGCGCTGATGTATCCCGACGCTTACGAGGTCGGGCTGCCCAACCAGGGCGTCGCGATCCTCTACGAGATCCTCAACGAGCGCGACTGGATCCTCGCCGAGCGCACCTACGCGGTGTGGCCGGACCTCGAGCGCCTGATGCGCGAGCACGGGGTCCCGCAGTTCACCGTCGACGCGCACCGCCCGGTCGCCGCGTTCGACGTCCTCGGGGTGTCGTTCGCCACCGAGCTGGGCTACACCAACCTGCTCACCGCCCTCGACCTGGCCGGGATCCCACGGCACGCGGTCGACCGCGACGGCGATCCCGTCGTCCTCGCCGGCGGCCACGCGGCGTTCAACCCCGAGCCGATCGCCGACTTCCTCGACGCCGCCGTGCTCGGCGACGGGGAGGAGGTGGTGCTGGCGATCAGCGAGGTGGTGCGGGAGTGGAAGGCGGAGGGCCGCCCGGCCGGGCCGGGACGCAGCAGCCGCGACGAGCTGCTCTACCGCCTCGCGGTCTCCGGCGGCGTGTACGTGCCGAAGTTCTACGACGTCGACTACCTGTCGGACGGCCGGATCAGGCGAGTGGCACCAAACCGGTCCGGGGTGCCGTGGCGGGTGCAGAAGCACACGCTGATGGACCTCGACTCCTGGCCGTACCCAAAGCAGCCACTGGTGCCGCTGGCCGAGACCGTGCACGAGCGCTTCTCGGTGGAGATCTTCCGCGGCTGCACCCGAGGGTGCCGGTTCTGCCAGGCCGGCATGATCACCCGGCCGGTCCGCGAGCGCTCGATCACCACGATCGGCGACATGGTGCAGGACGGCATCGAGCGCTCCGGCTTCGAGGAGGTCGGTCTGCTGTCGCTGTCCAGCGCCGACCACTCCGAGATCGGCGACATCGCCAAGGGGTTGGCCGACCGCTATGACGGCAGCAACGTGTCGTTGTCACTGCCGTCTACCCGGGTTGACGCGTTCAACGTCACGCTGGCGAACGAGCTGTCCCGCAACGGGCGGCGGTCGGGCCTGACCTTCGCCCCCGAGGGCGGGTCGGAGCGGATGCGCAAGGTCATCAACAAGATGGTCTCCGAGGACGACCTCATCCGGACCGTCGCCACGGCGTACTCCCACGGCTGGCGCCAGGTCAAGCTCTACTTCATGTGCGGCCTGCCCACCGAGACCGACGACGACGTGCTGGCGATCGGTGAGCTTGCCCGCAAGGTCGTCGCGACCGGTCGGGAGGTATCCGGGCGCCGCGACGTCCGGTGCACGGTGTCGATCGGAGGCTTCGTGCCCAAGCCGCACACACCGTTCCAGTGGGCCGCGCAGCTCGACCACGAGACCACCGACGCGCGGCTGGCGAAGCTGCGCGACGCGGTGCGCGCCGACAAGCAGTTCGGACGGTCGATCGGTTTTCGCTACCACGACGGCAAGCCAGGGATCGTGGAGGGCCTGCTGTCGCGCGGCGACCGGCGGGTGGGCCGGGTGATCGAGGAGGTCTGGCTCGCCGGTGCACGCTTCGACGGGTGGAGCGAGCACTTCTCGTACGACGCGTGGGTCGCCGCCTGCGACGCCGCTCTGGCGGACGAGCCGGTCGACCTCGACTGGTACACCACGCGGGCACGCGACTACTCCGAGGTGCTGCCCTGGGACCACCTCGACGCCGGTCTCGACCGCGACTGGCTGTGGGAGGACTGGCAGGACGCCCTGGACCCCGACCCGGTGGAGGTCGACGACTGCCGCTGGACGCCGTGCTACGACTGCGGGGTGTGCCCGCAGCTCGGCACCGACATCCAGGTCGGGCCCACGGGGCGCAAGCTCCTGCCGATCGCCGCGGTGAGGTGAGCCGGACATGCCAGGTCGTGGGCGGTCTTGTCGGGCAGGCCGGTCCGAGCTCCGGTGAGCGTGCCGCCGGAGCCGACGGTACGTCGCTGTGACGCCGCGGACGTCGGTGTGGTGACGGCGTTGCGGCGGGCGTGGGCGGAGGAGCAGGCCGGTAGGCCCATCGACGACGACGACTTCCCGGACGCCTTCGCCGCGTGGTACACCCGCGAGGCGGGACGCCGGGTGACGTGGCTCGCCTGTGTCGGACACGAGCCGGCCGGCATGCTCAACCTCGTCGTGTTCGAGCAGATGCCGAAGCCTGGACGTCCGGCTGCGCGGTGGGGCTACGTGGCCAACGCCTTCGTGCTCGCCGAGCACCGCAACGGCGGGGCGGGTACGGCGTTGCTGGACGCAGCCGTCGACTTCGCGCGGACGCATGGCTTCGTGCGGGTGGTGCTGAACCCGTCGCCTCGGTCGGCGCCGTTGTACCGGCGGGCCGGTTTCCGCCCGGCCACCGAGCTGCTGATGCTGCCGCTGGACTGATGCGTGCGTGCCCACCGTGTCGGGCGGCACGTTGCTCGGCACCGGACCGACGTTGCTCGCTACCGGACAGAAACCGCGCCCCGATTTGTGCCAGTTACCCGTCACTCGACGAGCAACGTGCCGACCGGGCGGCCTCCGGCAGTGTGGGCGGCGAACGGCGCACTGCAGCGGCGTACGCTCGGCGCCCTTAGGCTGGCGTCCATGAGTCAGCACTTCGACGTCGTCGTTCTCGGCGCGGGCCCCGGTGGCTACGTCGCCGCCATCCGCGCCGCCCAGCTCGGCAAGTCGGTCGCGGTCGTGGAGGCGAAGTACTGGGGCGGTGTCTGCCTCAACGTCGGCTGCATCCCGAGCAAGGCGCTGCTGCGCAACGCCGAGGTCGCGCACCTGGTGCAGCACGAGGCAGCGAAGACCTTCGGCATCACGATCGACGGCGAGGTCAGGGCCGACTACGGCAAGGCCTACGAGCGCAGCCGTGCGGTCGCCGACGGCCGCGTCAAGGGCGTCCACTACCTGATGAAGAAGAACGGCATCACCGAGATCCCCGGGTGGGGGACCTTCACCGACCCGAACACGCTGCGGGTCGACCTCACCGACGGCGGCGGCGACGAGACGGTGACGTTCGAGCACTGCATCATCGCCGCAGGCACCGTTACCCGGCTGCTGCCGGGCACTGAGCTCAGCGACCGGGTGGTCACGTACGAGGAGCAGATCCTCGAGCGGGAGCTGCCGCGCAGCATGATCATCGCCGGTGCCGGCGCGATCGGGGTCGAGTTCGCCTACGTGCTGAGCAACTACGGCGTCAAGGTCACCATCGTGGAGTTCCTCGACCGCGTCGTACCGCTGGAGGACGAGGACGTCTCCGCGGAGCTGGCGCGGCAGTTTAAGAAGGCCGGCATCGAGATCATGACCTCGACGCGCGTCGAGGCCATCGACGACAGCGGCGTGACCGTCAAGGTCACCGTGCGCAAGGGCGAGCAGCAGCAGACCCTGCAGGCCGACAAGGTCATGCAGGCCATCGGCTTCGTGCCGCGGGTCGAGGGCTACGGGCTGGACAAGGCTGGCGTGGCGTTGACCGAGCGCGGCGGTATCGCGATCGACGACCGGATGCGCACCAACGTCGACCACATCTACGCGATCGGCGACGTCACCGGCAAGCTCATGCTCGCGCACGTGGCGGAGGCGATGGGGATCGTCGCCGCCGAGACCATCGCCGACGCCGAGACGATGGGCCTGGACTACGTGATGATGCCGCGGGCGACCTACTGCCAGCCGCAGGTCGCCAGCTTCGGCTACACCGAGGCGCAGGCCCGAGACGAGGGGTACGACGTCAAGGTCGCGAAGTTTCCGTTCACTGCCAACGGCAAGGCACACGGGCTCGCCGAGACGGCCGGGTTCGTCAAGCTCGTCGCCGACGCCGAGCACAACGAGCTGCTCGGCGCCCACCTCATCGGTCCGGACGTCACCGAGCTGCTGCCCGAGCTCACGCTGGCTCAGCTGTGGGACCTGACGGCTGACGAGGTGGCCCGCAACGTGCACGCGCACCCCACGCTGTCCGAGGCGTTGAAGGAGACCGTCCACGGCATCGCCGGCCACATGATCAACTTCTGACGACGCCACTGCATGCGCGTCTCTGGGCGCGTCGATCGGCGGGGGGGCGCCGACAAGACGAAAGGCTCGATCGTTCGCTACGCAACGGCTGGCCGTACCGGCCGATGACGACCGCAACGTAGCGGACGCGCTCCGCGCACGGACGGCTCACCGGCGAGCGAGCTCCGCCTCCAGGGTGCCGGGCCGAGCGAACAGCAGGCCGAGCAGGATCTGCGGTACGCACAGCAGGGCGAGTACGACGAGGGGAACGGTCCATCCGTCCGTCATGTCGTACAGCACGCCGGTGAGGAACGGCCCCAGTGTCGCCAGCAGGTAACCGACGCTCTGCACGAACCCCGACAGCGCGGCCGCGCCCTGACCCGTCGCCGTGCGCAGCCCCAGCATCGTGAGCAGCCACGGGAACGCGCCACCGCCGATTCCCATGAGCAGCGCCCACAGCCACGGCAGGGTGGTAGGCGACGCGAGCAGGCCGGCGAACCCGGCGGCCCCGCACGCCCCGAGGATCGCCACCACCGGCCGCTGGTCCGGCCACCGGCGGACCAGCGTCGGCAGCGCCAGTGGCAGTGGGATGCCGGCGACCGTGACGAGCCCGAGCATCAGCGCGGCGACCGCGGGGGAGAGGCCGGCGTCGCGGTAGATCTGCGGCACCCAGCCGAACTGCGCGTAGGCCAGCATCGACTGCAGCCCGAAGAAGCCGGCCATCGCCCAGGCGAGGCGGGTGCGCACCAGCGCCGACCAGGCGATCGTGGAGCTCCGCCCGCGCTCGTGACGCACGTCGTGCCGAAGCAGTGCGAGCCACGGCAACAACGCGACCGCGGCCGTCAGCCCCCACAACAGCAGCGCCCACCGCCAGGTGCCGGTCGCCTCGGCGGCGGGGATGGTGATGAGGGTGGGCAGCGCTGCGCCGCCCAGCAACCCGGTGGAGTAGACGGCGGTCACCAGGCTGACGCGGCGGGGGAAGTGCCGTTTTACCAGCGGCGGCAGCAGCACATTGCCCGCGGCCATGCCGGCCAGGGCAAGTCCGGAGAGTACGACGAACAGCGCCGGGGAGTCCGTCAGGGCCCGCCCCATCAGGCCGGTCACCATGACCAGCAGCGACGCCACGACGACTCGGTGCATGCCGAAGCGGTGCGCGGCCGCCGGGGTAAGGGAACCGAACGTCGCAAAGCACAGGACCGGGAGCGTGGTGAGGAGCCCGGCCGTAGCCCCGGACAGGGCGAGACCCTCGCGCACGTCCTCGAGCACCGTGCCGAGGCTGGTGACTGCGGGACGCAGGTTGACCGCGAGCAGCACGATGCCGCCGACGAGCAGCACCTGCTCGACCCGGGTCCTCGGCGCCTGGCGGCGCGGCGCCGCGGTCTGGGTCATGGCGGCCATCCTCACCCGTGGCCGGGCACCGCGGGCAGACGGCCCGGCGCGGCTATCGTCGCGGGATGCCCCAACATCCGGTGCAGCAGCCGCCGGTGGTGCAGCGGCTGCGGATCCGTTACGCCAAGCGGGGTCGGCTGCGCTTCACCAGCCACCGCGACTTCGGCCGGGCGTTCGAACGGGCCGTACGCCGCGCCGCGCTGCCGGTGGCGTTCTCCTCCGGGTTCAGCCCGCACCCCCGCATCTCCTACGCCAACGCCTCGCCGACCGGTGCTGCCAGCGAGGCTGAGTACGTGGAGGTCGGCCTGCGGGCCCCCTGCGCACCGGACGACGTACGGATCCGGCTCGACGCAGCGCTGCCCGACGGGCTGGACGTGGTGGAGGTGGTTCCCGCCGCCGCGGGCTCGCTCGCCGACCGGCTGCAGGCCAGCTACTGGCGCGTCGAGGCGCCGGAGGCCGATCCGGCAGAGGTGGCCGCAGCGGTCGACGTGTTCCTCGCCAGGGACGAGATCGCGGTCGAGCGGCTGACCAAGAAGGGAGTACGGCGCTTCGACTGCCGCGCCGCCGTGGTGAGCCTCGTCGCGTCCATGCCCGATCCCGGTGCAGCGCGTGCCATACTGGAGATGGTCTTGCGGCACGGAACGCCGTCCGTGAGACCCGACGACGTCTTCGCCGGACTCCGCGAGGTCGCCGGCCTTGCCTTTCCGGTTGCGCCGCTGCAGATCCGGTTGGCGCAGGGGCCGCTCGACTCGCAGACCGGCACGGTGGGTGACCCCCTCGCCCCCGACCGCGACGCGCTCGCCCGCTGAGCTGCGCGCGACGGGAGCAGGTGACCTGCCGACGCGAACAGCGGTGGGTGTCACGTACCGCAGGCTTTCGCCCCGACCGCCGGGCCGGCAACCACGCGGCCCGGTCGGGGCGCCGACATAGCCCCTGCGCGGCGCATCGCGCCCGGGGGTCCGAGGAGAGAGCGCATGCTCGACAGCGAGTCCACAACGGCTCCGGAACCATCCACCGACGACCAGATCACCCCACCGATCGCTGCTCCGTCCGCGGAGACGCCGCCGCCGGCGAAGACGGCCGCGAAGCAGCCCGCCACGAAGGCGACGAAGAGGACGACCAAGAAGGCCGCGACCGCGACGAAGGCGGCGACAACGCAGGCGCCGGCCACGAAGACCGCCGCGAAGAAGACCACGGCCAAGACGACGGCGGCGAAGACGACAGCGGCGAAGAATACTGCGGCGAAGAAGACCGCGGCGAAGAAGACTGCGGCGAAGAAGACTGCGGCGAAGAAGGTTGCCGCCGTGCCGCCGGAGGTCGCCGAGCCGGCCGCACCGCCGGCCGAGGCCGCCCCCGACGTCGCCGGCGAGGTGCCCGTCTCCGCCGGCGAGGGGACCGCCGACGCGGCATCCATCGGCGAGGCACCCACCGACGAGGCACCCACCGACGAGGCGTCCGCCGACGAGACGGCAGCGGCGAAAGCTCCAGCCAAGCGCGCTCCCCGCAGGTCGACGAAGAAGGCGGCCACCCCCCCGGCACCCCTCTTCCAGGCGCCCGAGCCGGTCCCGGCTGCGGCGTCGGCGACCGAGGACGCGGCTCCGACCGCCACGACCGAGGCGGTCGAGCCGACGGCTGTCGAGCCGCCGCAGAGTGATCAGGAGGGAGAGGAGGCCGCAGCAGGCAGCTCGCGACGTCGACGCCGGCGAGGTGGCCGGCGCCGACGCAAGTCCACTACCGCGGCGACGAGTCCCGCCGACGAGGTGGTGCAGCAGCAGTCCGCGGCCGGCGTTTCCGCGACCGACACGGCAGCGACCGATGCGGCGGTGCAGCAGCCTGCGGGGGACGGTTCCACGACCCGGGCGGCAGCGACCGACGCGGCGGTGCAGCCGCCGGTGGCTAGCGAGCAGGACACCGCCGGTGAGCAGACCGAGGCGGGCACCAGCCGCCGTCGGCGGCGGCGCCGGCGGAGCGGTGACGAGGCGGTCGACTCGCCCGACGACCCCCAGGACACCGTCGTGAAGGTGCGCGAGCCGCGTGGTACCACCGAGGACACGATCACCAGTGTGACCGGGTCCACCCGGCTGGAGGCCAAGAAGCAGCGCCGCCGCGAGGGCCGGGACGCCGGTCGCCGCCGGCCGCCGATCGTCTCCGAGGCCGAGTTCCTGGCCCGCCGGGAGTCCGTCGAGCGCGTCATGGTGGTTCGCCAGCGGGCCGACCTGACCCAGATCGCCGTACTCGAGGACAAGGTGCTCGTGGAGCACTACGTCGCGCGGGAGTCGCAGACCTCGCTCATCGGCAATGTCTACCTCGGCCGGGTTCAGAACGTGCTGCCCAGCATGGAAGCGGCCTTCATCGACATCGGCAAGGGCCGCAACGCCGTCCTCTACGCCGGCGAGGTGAACTGGGACGTGCTGGGCAAGGACGGCCAGCCTCGGCGCATCGAGACCGCGTTGAAGTCCGGCCAGACCGTGCTCGTGCAGGTGACCAAGGACCCCGTGGGACACAAGGGCGCCCGGCTGACGAGCCAGATCAGCCTGCCCGGGCGCTACCTGGTCTACGTACCGAGCGGGCAGGCCAGTGGCATCAGCCGCAAGCTGCCCGAGACCGAGCGCAACCGGCTCAAGGCGGTGCTCAAGGAGATCCTGCCCGAGGACGCGGGGGTCATCATCCGGACCGCGGCGGAGGGCGCCAGCGAACACGAGCTGCGCCGCGACGTCGCCCGGTTGACCGCCCGCTGGGAGGACATCTGCGCCAAGGCCGCCAGCGGCCAGGCGCCGCAGCCGGTGTACAGCGAGCCGGACCTGATGATCAAGGTCGTGCGGGACCTGTTCACCGAGGACTTCAGCCGGCTGGTCGTGTCCGGGGACGACGCGTGGGACAACCTCGAGGCGTACGTCGGACATGTGGCGCCGGAGCTGATGGACCGGCTGGAGCGCTGGGACGGCGACGGCGACGTGTTCGCGTCGTACCGCATCGACGAGCAGATCGCCAAGGGACTGGACCGGAAGGTTTTCCTGCCCAGCGGTGGCTCGCTGGTCATCGACCGCACGGAGGCGATGACCGTCGTCGACGTCAACACTGGCAAGTTCACCGGCGCCGGCGGCAATCTGGAGGAGACCGTCACCAAGAACAACCTGGAGGCGGCCGAGGAGATCGTGCGGCAGCTCCGGCTGCGCGACATCGGCGGGATCGTGGTCGTCGACTTCATCGACATGGTGCTGGAGAGCAACCGGGAGCTGGTCCTGCGGCGGCTCATCGAGTGCCTGGGCCGGGACCGGACCAAGCACCAGGTCGCCGAGGTCACCTCGCTGGGCCTGGTGCAGATGACCCGCAAGCGCGTCGGCACGGGGCTGCTGGAGGCGTTCAGCGAGACGTGCCAGACCTGTCAGGGGCGCGGGGTGGTCGTGCACCACGAACCGGTGGGTGTGCGCTCGGGAGGCGACAGCGGGGCGAACGCTGACGATCGTCGAAGTCGGCGCAGCCGGAGAGGGGGCGACGACAAGACCGACGCGCCTCCGGAGCGGACCCCGCAGCCGAAGGACGCGCCGCGGCCACGGCTGCCGCTGCCGCAGCCGGCAGCGGAGCCGGTCCCCGCGTCGGGAGCAGCCGAGCCGGTCGCCGAGCCGGCAGCGGCCGAGCCGGTCGCCGAGCCGGTAGCGGCCGAACAGATCCCCGAGCCGGTACCGGAGCGGGCGGCGGGCGAACCCCGGTCGGAACCGCCGCCGGCTGCTCCTCGCCGTTCGCGCCGGCGCGCGGCCAGTCGCCCCGCCGGACCGGCCGGCGTACCGCTGACCCCGGTGGAGTCCGGCTGACGTCGCCGCTTTGACCGCGCTGCAGCGACTTCGTATCCTGAGATGTCGGCGCCACTGCGCAGGTCGATCGCCCGCGGGCCGGCGCCCGGTCGCCCGGCGAAGCGTCGGTTCGAGGCCCTGATCCACCTGACGGCCCCCGTCACGACAGAGAGTGAGTCCGCGGTGTACGCGATCGTGCGCAGTGGCGGCCAGCAGCGAAAGGTCGCGGTCGGCGACGTCATCGACATCGACCAGGTGGCGACCGCCGACGGCGAGACCCTGCGGCTGCCGGCGGTACTGCTTGTCGACGACGGCACCGTGACCTCCGACGCGGACACGCTGGCGCGGGTGCAGGTGACCGCCGAGGTGGTCGGCGCCACCAAGGGGCCGAAGATCACGATCCTGAAGTTCAAGAACAAGACCCGGTACCGCAAGCGCCAAGGTCACCGTCAGCGCTACACGCGCGTCAAGGTCACCGACATCTCCACTCCGTGAGCTCGAGCGAGGACTGAACGATGGCACACAAGAAGGGCGCGGCCTCGACGAAGAACGGTCGCGACTCCAACGCCAAGCGGCTCGGGGTCAAGCGGTACGGCGGCCAGGTCGTCAACGCCGGTGAGATCATCGTCCGGCAGCGCGGCACGCACTTCCACCCCGGCTCGGGCGTGGGCCGCGGGGGTGACGACACGCTGTTCGCGCTGGTTCCCGGGTCGGTGGAGTTCGGCACCCGACGCGGTCGCCGGGTCGTCAACGTCGTACCGGCTGCGGTGGAGTAGGCACCCGCACCTCAGGGACGTCGGCGGAGGAGGTGGGCTGTAAGCGGCCCGCCTCCTGGCTTGTCGGCCTCGCCACGGTCGGGCAGCGGCAGCGGAGGAGAGGCGTCATGGCCGTACCGACGTTCGTCGACCGCGTCGTCCTACACGTCTCCGGCGGGCACGGCGGAAACGGCGTCGCCTCGGTGCACCGGGAGAAGTTCAAGCCGCTGGGTGGACCTGACGGCGGCAACGGGGGAGACGGCGGCTCGGTCGTGCTGCGGGTCGACCCCGGCGTCACCACGCTGGTCGACTACCACCACGCGCCGCATCGCCGCGCCGGGAACGGCCAGCACGGCTCCGGTGGCCACCGAAGTGGCGCAGACGGCGTCGACCTGGTGCTACCCGTCCCCGACGGCACGGTCGTGCGCGCCCACGACGGCACCCTGCTCGCCGACCTCGTCGGTGCGGGCACCGAGATCGTGGTCGCCCAGGGCGGACGCGGCGGCCTCGGCAACGCCGCGCTGGCCACCACGAAGCGCAAGGCACCGGGGTTCGCGCTGAAGGGCGAGCCCGGCCAGGAGCGGACGGTGCTGCTGGAGCTCAAGGTGGTGGCCGACGTGGGACTGGTCGGTTTCCCCAGCGCCGGCAAGTCCAGCGTGGTGGCCGCTCTCTCCCGCGCCCGCCCCAGGATCGCCGAGTACCCGTTCACCACGCTGGCGCCCAACCTCGGTGTCGTGCGCGCCGGCGACGTCACCTTCACCTTGGCCGATGTCCCAGGACTGATCCAGGGCGCGAGCGAGGGCCGTGGCCTCGGGCACGACTTCCTACGCCACGTGGAACGGTGCGCGGCTCTGGTCCACGTCGTCGACTGCGCCACCAGCGAGCCGGGCCGGGACCCACTCAGCGACCTCGAGGTGATCGAGGCCGAGCTGTCGCGCCACGGCGGCCTCGAGGACCGCCCGAGGCTGGTCGCCCTCAACAAAGCCGACGTACCGGAGGCGCGCGAGCTCGCCGAGCTGGTCCAGCCGGACATCGAGGGGCGTGGCCTGCGTTGTTTCATCATCTCCGCCGCCACTCGCTCCGGGTTGCGCGAGCTGGCGTTCGCGATGGCCGAGCTCGTGGCCGCTCGCCGGGCCGCCACCCCGCCCGCGGAGCCGACCCGCATCGTGCTGCGCCCACCGGCGACCGCAGGACGGGAGTTCAGCGTTGCCCGGGAGGGCGGACAGTGGCGGGTCCGCGGTGACAAGCCGGAGCGGTGGGTGCAGCAAACCGACTTCGGCAACGACGAGGCGGTCGGATACCTCGCCGACCGGCTGAACCGGCTGGGAGTCGAGCAGCGGCTGCTCGAGCTGGGTGCGCAGCGCGGTGACGACGTCGTGATCGGCGTCGACGACGACGCGGTCGTGTTCGACTTCGAGCCGCAGATCGATGCCGGTGAGGAGGTCCTGCGCGGCCCGCGGGGCAGTGACCCCCGGCTTGAAGGTCGGTGACCGGGTCGTGACCCGGTGTCCCCACAGTCGCCGCCGCGCCGGGTCGTCGATTCGGGGCGGGCACGGATCGGTGGAGAAACTGCCGAACCCATGACGGCTCGGCGTCAGGGGTTGCAGACTGGCCTCGACCAGTCCACCGGCACTGCGACGAGGGGTCTGCGTGAACGACGACACCCGGCTCTGGCACGTGACGATCACCGTGGGTGGGGCGCCGCACGAGTCAACCGCGGTCTGTGACGCGCTGCAGCGACTCGCCGACGAGCGGCCGTTCTTGCACGACCTGCGCTACGCCACGACGACGGCGGAGATCTCCTACTGGGAGCAGGCCGACGGCATGCTCGACGCCGCCTCGCTGGCGCTGCGGGTCTGGCGCGAGCACCGCGACACCGCGGGGTTGCCACAGTGGGAGGTCGTGGGCCTCGAGGTGCTGGAGCGGCAGACCTTCCAGCGTCGAGCAGCGTCGAGCACACCCGCACTGGTCGGCCTCGCCGACGCCCGGCCGCGCCAGCTCTGAACGCGACCTAGCCCGGTCTCGCCGCTCCGGCCGGGCGCCGGGCATCCGGCGGTCGGGTGTCGGGTCCTGGTACGCCGCACGTGGCGGCACCGCCACGCGACTGGGAGTCGGCGGCCACGCGACTGGTGACGGGCGCCGGCACCCACGAATCCCGGGTCAGGGGAGCGTGATGGCGTCCACGGTGCGCACGTCCCGCAGCGGCGTCTCGCTGCAGCCGCCGATCCCGTAGAGCGCGTCGCCCACGGCCACGTACCCCAGCCCGTGCCGGGAGGCGGTGAGCGGGTTGGCCGGCCGCCACCGGCCGCGGTCGAGGTCGAGCACGGCCGAGAACTGGTGGTAGGACACCCACAGCCGCCCACCGAGCGCGGCGGCACCGGCGCGGGACACGGGTTCGGGCAGCCGTGGGGCTCGTCGCCAGGCGTCCGCGGCCGGGTCGTAAACCTGCACCAGGTCGGTCGGTGCGGCGTCGAGCCACCCACCCAGCACGTAGATCACCCCGCCCGCCGCGACGCTGTCGTGGGACCCGCGGGCCTGGGGCATCGGCGCGCCCTGTGACCAGGTCCGCGTGCGCGGGTCGAAGACGTCGACCTCGGCGATCGGCCCGGCCGTCTCCTCGCCGCCGATGACGTAGATCCGTCCGTCGTGCAGGGTGACCGTGTGGGCGTAGCGGGGATGCGGCAGCGGCGGCAGCTTCCGCCAGCGGCCGGTGGTGGTGTCGAAGGAGTAGGAGAAGTCGCTGGCCTCGGCGTCGGCGTCCAGCCCGCCGAACAGGTAGACCTGGTCGCCGACGGCGACGCCCTCGAAGGATGCGATTCCCTTCGGCATGACCCCGTCGTACACCCGCCAGGAGTCGGCCTCGACGTCGTACACCTCGATCGAGTCCAGACGGTTACCGCGATCGCCGGTCATGCCACCGAACGCCCAGATCTCCTCGTCGACCACCGCGGTCGCGAAGTCGTCGCGTGGCGTGTGCAGTGTGTCGCGTGGCTGCCAGCGCGGCAGGCTTTCCACGACCGTCGGTCGTTCCGCCTCCGCCGGAGGCGTGGGCGGTGCCGCCTGCGGCTGCCCACCCCCCGAGCACGCGGTCACCGCGAGCAGGAGTACGACGGCGCAACCGCGCGCGAGCCGGATGGGCAGGGGAGCCGACACGTGATCGATTCTGCCACACGGCTGCGGGTACATTCGAGGCCATGCCGCTGCAGCCCGCGCTCGCCGAGTCGGCCGAGCACGCCCCGCCCGCCGTCGACCCGGTTCTGCTCGGCGTGATCGCGTTCGCGATCCTCGCCGCCCTGCTGCTCGGCGTACTGATGTTCGGCAAGGGCCGGCCACACTCCTGAGCGCCATGGCTGCCACGGGGCACCGCGTCGGCGTGATGGGCGGCACGTTCGACCCCATCCACCACGGCCACCTGGTCGCCGCCAGCGAGGTGCACGCCTGGTTCGGGCTCGACGAGGTCGTGTTCGTGCCGACCGGCCAGCCCTGGCAGAAGAGCGAGCGAGAGGTGTCCCCGGCAGAGGACCGCTATTTAATGACGGTCATCGCGACCGCCTCCAACCCGAGGTTCTCGGTCAGCCGCGTCGACATCGACCGGGCCGGGCCGACGTACACGATCGACACCCTGCGCGACCTCGCCAAGGACCGCCCCGACGCCGACCTGTACTTCATCACCGGTGCGGACGCGTTGGCGCAGATCCTCACCTGGCGGGACGCCGACGACATGTTCGAGCTGGCTCACTTCGTGGGCTGCACCCGCCCCGGACACCAGGTCAGCGAGCTGACCATGCAGCGGTTGCCGCGGGACCGGGTGTCGATCGTGGAGATCCCGGCGCTGGCGATCTCGTCGACGGAGTGCCGGCAGCGGGTGCAGGCGGGCGAGCCGGTGTGGTACCTCGTGCCCGACGGGGTAGTCCAGTACATCGCCAAGCGTTCCCTCTACCGACGTCCTCGCCCCGAATCGAGTTGAGCCGACATCGTGGCTGCCACCGCCCACGCTCTCCAGCTGATTCACACCGCAGCCCAGGCGGCGTCGGACAAGCTGGCCGGCGACATCGCCGCCTTCGACGTCTCCGAGCGCCTCGCGCTCACCGACGCCTTCCTGCTCTGCTCCGGGACGAACGACCGGCAGGTCCGTGCGATCGTCGAGGAGATCGAGCTTCGGCTGCGCCAGGTCGACGCCAAGCCGGTACGCCGCGAGGGCGAGCGCGAGGGCCGCTGGGTGCTGCTGGACTACGTCGACGTCGTGGTGCACGTGCAGCACCAGGACGAACACGCGTTCTACGCGTTGGAGCGGCTCTGGCGCGACTGCCCGCTGATCGCCCTGCCGGCCTCGGTGACCTCCGGACCGGGCCGCGCCGCCCAGTGAGTCGGCCCGGCGGTCGGCTACACTTTCGCCCTGCCCGCAGGGGCTGCGGGGCTGTGGCGCAGCTGGTAGCGCACCTCCATGGCATGGAGGGGGTCAGGGGTTCGAGTCCCCTCAGCTCCACTTCATGACAGTCCATGCGAATCGGTGTCCTCTGCGCCGGTGAGGCCGACGCCCGGGCCGTTCGCGGTTCGGGCGTTGTCTGTTGGAGATGTGTTGGTAGCCGGAAGAACGGCTTGGCTGGCAGGCCGGGGCCGATCTGAACGGAGTCCACAAGTGCCGCAAGCAGATCCTTGGCGGCGGGCGATGGCTCGTTGCTCAGGAGTCGGTGGACGAGGTCGCTGACGGCTTCGAGTTGCTGCCGGTCTGGCGGATCTGCGACTCGACGCTGGCCAGTTCCTCGGCGAGCTGTGGCTGTTGCTGGTCGACTTCCTGAACCGCCAACTCGATGGTCCGCTCCAAGAGGTCGAGGTCGTCGTAGGCGGCTACAAGGGCGTCGATGACGGCTTCTTCGAGGTGGTCGGCGCGGACTCGGCTGCCCCTGCAGGCGCGGTTGCCGGTGCCGCCCTGGGCGCGGCAAACGTAGTAGCGGTAGAAGCTGTTCCGGCCGTGAGCGCCTGCGCCAACGTAGGCTCCGCCACAGCTGGCGCAGCGGGTCAGCCCGCTGAGCAGGTAGTCCGAGTTCGACGTCGGTGCGACGATGTCGCCGGCGCGCTCATCGAGGAGGTGCTGAACGCGCTCGAACGTTTCCGGTTTGATGATTCCTCTGTGCTTGCCGTCGTGGATGGCGTGGTCGTGGCGGATCTTGTCGACGTAGACAGGGGTTGCGGAGCAGGGTCAGCACGCCTTTGGCGGTCCAGAGGTTGCCGTAGTTGGTGCGCCGGCCGGTCTCGTTGAGACAGCCGGCGATGAGCGTGGTGCCGAGGCGTTTGGTGACGTACTTGGCGAAGATCGCCTCCACGACGGCCGCTTGCTCGACCTCTTCGAGTTCCTTGACGACGGTCATCAACCCGACGATCAAGCGTGACAGCCGATCGATCCGGTAGACGAGGAGCACGTCGTGAGCGCCTTGGCGGGCGAGGTCCAAGGCACGTTGGAGGCCCGGCCGCTCCAGCGTGGCCCCCGACGCCTGGTCGGCGAAGCGGTGTGTGATCATCATCCCCGGCTGAGAGGCCCCGAACTGTTCCAGGCCCTTCGTCTGGGCCTCCAGCGAGTACGGCTGGTTGACCTCGTCAGTGGAGATCCGGGTCAGGGTCACGGAGGTAGGGGACGAGCAGGGCGACCAGAGCATTGACCGCCTTGCGCTCGTGCTCGGCGCCGAGCGGCATGAAGCCCGCGGTATGGACGACGAGGCGCCGGTCGTCGCGGCGTGGCGGACGTTCGTGCGTCCCGCGCTGCTGACCGCGGCCCGCTTCGTTGGGCGCAACGAGAACGCGCAGCTGCTCGCCCTCCTCGCCCAGCTGGCGGCCCGATCCGACGCTGTAGTGCGGCTGCGGGAGAACCAGGACCGCGCCGCGCAGGCCGCGGCCGCGCGCCGCGCCGCCGAACAGCTGCGGCTCACCGCGGCCCAACGCGCCACCGTTCAGGCCACTGCGCCAGCAGCCACGGTGACCCACACCCGTCGCTCAAGCCTCTCCGTTGATGAAGACCGATCCCGTTCGGGCCCTGCCCCGGGGCCGACGAACACCTGGCGTGGGCCGCGCCGGTAAGCGCCGGC
>JALYMZ010000214.1 GCA_030773435.1 Actinomycetota bacterium
GGCGAAGGCCGTACGGGCGCCGGCACGGTCGCCGGCGTCGACGCGGACCAGCCCGAGGTTGTACAGTGCCGCGGCGTGCTCGACGGGCCGGTCGAGTTCGGCGAACCGCTCGACGGCGCCGGTGAACGCGGCGGCGGCGGGTCCGGTCATGCCGGTGGCACGCAGGGCGACTCCGCGCATGTTGCCCGCCTTGGCCTGCTCCAGCCGCAGGCCGCAGGCGCCGAAGATCGACTCGGCGGTGTCGAGGGCCGCCAGGGCCGCGTCGACCTCCCCGACCTGCACCAACGCCGTACCGAGGTGGAACTGGGCGGTCGCGTGCTGCACGGGGTAGCGGTCGACCGGATGCCGCGCCAGCCTCGACCGCAGCTGCTCGATCTGGGCGTCCGAAGGCTGCACCTGCGTCCTACCCTTCCGGTGTGACCGTGCTGGTGGCGTGCTTCGGCAACGTCCTGCGCGGCGACGACGGCTTCGGGGTCGCGGTCGCGCGTCGGCTGCGGGCCGACGCTGCGCGCAGCGACGTCCACGTCCTCGAGGTCGGCATCGGCGGGATCCACCTGGTGCAGGAACTGATGCGCGGGGTCGACGTGCTGCTGGTCGTGGACGCGGTCGACCTGGGCCGCGCTGCGGGGACCGTCGTCGTGCAGGTCCCGGACGTGCCCGACGTCACCATGTTGCCTGCGCAGCAGCAGCGCGACGAGCTGGCCGACATGCACTACGCGACGCCGGAGCGTGCGCTGCTGCTGGCACGCGCGCTCGGCGTGCTCCCCGCCACGACCCTGCTGGTGGGAGTGCAGACCACGGACGCCGGACGCGTCGGCGAAGGGCTGTCGCCGGCTGCCGAGGCGGCGGTGCAGCCCGCCGTCGACGAGATACGCCGATTGGTCGCCGCGCACAGCCCGGCAGGACCCCGACCGTGACACCGCCGCTCAGACCGGGCGAGGCTGGATCTGCAGCAGGGTCGGCCCCGGCGGCGCATGCGGTCTCGCCTGGTCGTCCGGCTCGACGTCGAGGGCCACGAAGCCGGGGAGGCCGTTCCGCAGCGCCGTCTCGACGCCTTCTCGCAGCGTGACCGCCGACCCGGTGCATCCCCGGCAGGCGCCCGAGAGCCGGACCCGCACCACGCCGTCGGAGACGGCCATGACCTCGACGTCGCCGCCGTGCTGGCGCAGGTACGGCTGCATCGGGTCGAGTGCCCGCACGGCGGCCGCGACGTCGTCGACGCCGACGCCGTAGGCCTGGAACAGCCAGTCGATCGCCGGGTCGGCACGCCGCAGGCCTGGCAGCGCGTCGGACGCGGCGGCGGCCAACCGCTGGAGCGCCAGCCGGTGCAGCGCGTCCACTCCGTCCAGCAGTTCGAGGACGTGCTCGCGCACCGGCTCCTCGAAGGACTCGAGCCCCGCCAGCAGCTCCTCAAGCCGGTCCAGCAGCGGGTCGAGTTCGTCGGCCGGCTCGACCGGGGGCACCTGCGGTTCGGGCACTCGACGGGTCACCGCCCGCCGCGGACCCGGCTGCGGGCGTAGTCGACCAGGGTGTCGTTGAGCTCCACCCCGTGCCGTCGCCTGGCGTGCTCGGCCACCGCCGCGACGAGCTCCTCCTCGGTGTCCGCGCGGGTCACCCGCCGGCACTGCACGCCGACGTCGGCGCAGTGGAACTCCAACGGCCCGGTCTTCCCCGACGGCGCGATGTGGTCCGGGGCGGTGTTCTCCGAGGGCACGGTGCTCTCCTTTTGGTCAGCGCGTTGCGGTCGGCTGCCGGCGCTGCAGGTCGGCGCCGAGACGTTCGAGGGTCTCCGCCACCGCGGTCAGGTCGGCGTTGAGGTCGGCGACGATCGGGCCGATCGGCTCCACCCGGTGGCTGATTGCTGCCACCCCGAAACTGACCTTGCCGAGGGTGTCGGTCAGCCGGCGCAGGATGAGGACGACCCAGGCGAGGTAGAAGGCCAGGGCGAGCACGAGGACCGCCGTCACGACGAGGGCGGCGACGGCTGCAGCGGACACGGGTTCCTCCGGGGGTCAGGCCAGGCGGTCGAGGGCTCGGACGTAGGCGACCGCATGGGCCGTGACGTCCGAGACCAACCGATGCGTGGTCGCGAGAGCGGGGACGGGAACGAGCGCGGCGGTGATGCCGACACCGTGCTCGAGGATGTCGTCAGCGTACCGCGCGCACTCCAGGGCCGGCCGGATCACCCGCTGGGCGAGGGTCACCACGAGCGGCGCCACGACCAGCAGGCCCACCGCGCTCATGACCCACAGCACGACCATGGGAGCCACCTCCGTCCCGGACCGGACCGGCTGGCGCCGGCCGCTCCCTTAAGTCTGCCTCCGCCCTATGATCGGCGCTAGTGCTGACCCGTCGAAGGAGCCGCCGCATGGGTTCGCTGAAGGTCGGGATCGTCGGCAAGGGCGGCGTGGGCAAGACCACGGTGTCGGCCCTCCTCGCGCGGGCGTACACCGAGCGAGGGGCGCGGGTCGTCGCCATCGACACCGACTCCAACCCCAACCTCGGGCTGTCCCTAGGACTCTCCCTGGACGAGACGGAGTCGGTCCCGGTGTTGCCGCGGGCGCTGCTGGTCGGCGCCGGTGGGACGACGTCCGCGGGGGACGTCGTCGCGGAGTACGGCCGGGCGACGCCGGCCGGACCCACGCTGCTGTCGGCGATCCGGGTGACCGAGGCAGCCCAGGGTTGCACGTGCGGCGGCCACGCCACCGTGCGCGGCCTGCTGTCGGACGCGCTCGCCGAGGTCGACGTGACCCTGGTCGACATGGAGGCCGGCCTGGAGCACCTGAGCAGGTCCGGCGGCACGCTGGCCTACTCCGACGTGCTGCTGGTCGTCTGCGAGCCGACGCGCAAGTCGGTGCTGACCGCGACCCGGACCGCCGAGCTCGCCGCCGACCTCGGGATCCCCGAGGTGCTGGCCGTGGGCAACAAGGCGCGCACGGACGCGGACGTCGAGTTCTTCCGCTCGTCGCTGGCCGGGACCGGTCCGGCGCTGGCCGCGGTGCTGCCGTTCGACGCCGACCTCGCAGAGGCGGACCGCCAGGGCGCGGTGGGGCAGGTGAGCATCGCCGAGCCGGTGCGCGCCGCGCTCGACCGGGTGATCGACGTGGTGGACCTCAGGACCGACCGGCGCGTCGACGCCTCGGGGACCGAGAGCGGCGGGCCAGCCGGGGCGTGACGCGCTAGGCCACGAGGTGGTCGGTGAGCCCGACCAGCGCGCGTACGCCGGCCGACCGCGGAGCGACGTCGAACGGCGCCTCGCCACGCCGCTCGGCCTCGGTGATGTCCGGCTCCTCGGGAACCACGACCACGTCCAGGTCGGGGAAGGTGGCCCGCACGCGGGCGAGGTCCTCGTCGTCGCGCACGCGGTTGGCCGCGAGCACCACCCTGGCGAGACCGCGCCGCCGGGCCAGGTCCACGGCGCGAGCGGCGACCTCCAACGACTTGGCGGTCGGCTCGGCCACCACGACGACGACGTCCACCGGGGTGTCGCCGAGCCTGGTCATCGTGCCGAGCCCGGCCTCGAAGTCGGCGACGACCACGCCCTCGAAGTCGTCCAGCCCGCGCAGCAGCTGCTCCGGTGAGATGCCGCAGCACGGGCAGCCCGGTCCGGGCTGGTCGATGGTGTTGACCACGGCCAGCCGCACGCCATCGGGTCCGGCGACGCTGAACCGGTCGACGAGGTCACGCACGTCCGCAGCGTGGTCCTCGCGGCCGTCGTCGACGGCGTCGCGGACGGTCGCCAGCCGCTCGGTCGCCGACTCGCCGAGCCCCAGCGACAGCCCCAGGTTGGGGTTGGTGTCGCAGTCCAGGGCGAGCGTGCTCACCCCGCGCCGGGCCAGGGTGCGCGCCACGACCGCCGACGCGGTCGTCTTGCCCGAGCCGCCCTTGCCCACCACTGCCACCTTCATCGTCGTGCCTCCTCCTCAAGCAGTCTGGACCGCAGGTGCCGCACCGCGTCGACCGCCGGTGCGCCCGCGTCGTGGTCGAGCAGCGCGGTGCCGCGCCGGTCGGCGCGCGACACGGCCGGGTCGAGCGGTACGTCCGCCAGCACGGTGAGCCCCGTCCGTTCGGCCACGAGGTCGGCGTCGCCGGGCGCTCCGGACTTGTTCACCACCGCGACGCCCCGAGGCGCCGACCCGGTGCCGGCGAGCCGCGCCAGCCGGCGCGCCGACAGCATCGACGCGGGCGTCGGCTCCACCACGACCACGACCGTGTCGGCGTAGCGGCCCCAGCCGAAGAACGGCTGGCGGGTTCCGCCGGGCAGGTCTCCGACCACGGTCCAGCCGGTCCGCGGCAGCTCGTCCAGGATCTGCTGGAACGCGTGGTGCGCGCGCAGGTTCTCGCCGGGTACGCCGCGCGCCTTCCCGAGCTGCAGCAGGCGCACGCCGTCCGCGCCCTGAGCGGCGTACTGCAGGATCGCCTGCTCGGCGGTCAGCCCCGGCCGGAGCCGGTAGCCGGTGCGCCCGTCGACGGAGTGCTCCTCCACCGCGGCGTCCGGCACGCCGGTGTCGACGCGCTCGAGGCCCAACGCGAAGGCCAGCCCCGGCATCGGGTCGGAGTCGACCGCGAGGACCCGCTCCCCGTCCGCGGCAACCAGCCGCGCCAGCGTGCCGGCGACCGTGGACTTGCCGGCGCCGCCCTTGCCGACGAACGCGACCCGCATACCGGTGACTGTAAGCCCTGCGCGTCCGGGCCGGGGCACGTGCTGGGACCGGAGGCGCTACCGGAGGAGGCGTTTGTGTCGGCCGGGTGCCGGCCCTAGCCTGAGGGTCCGGGCGCGGCGCGGCGCGCCCGTGCCGTGGTCATCGACCCAGGCAGGGAGGTCGCCGGTGTGCCTAGGGATCCCCGGGCAGGTGGTGCAGCTCCGGGCCGACCTGGCCGGGCAGGTCGCGCTCGTGAACCTGATGGGTTCGCGGCGCGAGGTCAACGTCGGGATGCTGGACGGCGCCTCGCTGCAGCCCGGGGACTGGGTGCTGGTTCACATGGGGTTCGCCATCGAGCACATCGACGCGGCGACCGCGCAGGACACCTTGGCGGGTCTGGAAGCCGGCGGGCGACCGCCGGAGGCGGCCGTGCCGCAGCCGGGACCGCAGGGCTCGTGACGGCCGGCTGACAGCCGCGGCGACCCTGGACAGCACTGTGGCTCTGCTGGAAGTCGAGGACCTCCGCGTCCGCTTCCGGGTGCCGGGCGGTGTCGTCCAGGCCGTGGACGGGGTGTCGTTCTCGCTGGAGCCCGAGGAGACCCTGGCCATCGCGGGCGAGTCCGGCAGCGGCAAGACCGTCACCGCGCTCAGCCTGGTGCGGCTCAACCCGCAGCCACCGGCGGAGTACACCGGGGGGGAGGTCCGGCTCGAGGGCCGTGACCTCCTGCGCGCGTCGGAGCCGGAGATGCGCCGCGTCCGCGGCAACGACATCGCGATGATCTTCCAGGACCCGACCACCAGCCTCACGCCGTGGGTCCGGGTGGGCGACCAGGTCGCCGAGGCCGTCCGCGCGCAGCACGACGTCACCAAGAGCGACGCGCGCCTCCGCGCGGTCCAGGCGCTGCGCGAGGTCGGCATCGGCGACCCCGAGCGCCGCGCCAGCGAGTACCCGCACCAGTTGTCCGGCGGCATGCGGCAGCGGGTGATGATCGCGATCGGCCTGGCCCGCGACCCCAAGGTGCTGATCGCCGACGAGCCGACGACCGCGCTCGACGTCACCATCCAGGCCCAGATTCTCGACCTGATGGTGCGGCTGCAGCGCCGCCACGGCACCGCGATCGTCGTGATCACGCACGACCTCGGAGTGGTGGCCAAGGTGGCCGACAAGGTCATGGTGATGTACGCGGGCCGGGTCGTGGAGAAGGCGGCCACGCGGTCGCTGTTCTACGACCCGCACATGCCCTACACGGTCTCGCTGCTGCGGGCGGCCACCCGGCTGGAGACGGCCGGACAGGACCGGTTGCGGGCGGTGCCCGGCCAGCCGCCGTCGCTGCGGAACCGGCCGAGCGGCTGCAGCTTCGCCGCCCGTTGTCCCTGTGCCACCGACCGCTGCCACTGCACCGACCCGCCGCTGGTGGAGAAGGAACCCGGACGGGAGTCCGCGTGCCTCCTCCCGCTGTCGGTGGTCCGTCGCCACCGCGAGGAGACCCAGGACAGGGCGGAGGTCGCGCCATGACCACCGCCTCGCGGACCGATGGCGGCGACGGACCGATCCTGCAGGTCCAGGACCTTGCCGTGCACTTCCCCATCCGCAAGGGGCCGCTGCGGCGCCCGGTCGGCCAGGTCAAGGCGGTGGACGGGGTGACACTGGAGCTGCGGCGGGGGGAGACGCTCGGCCTTGTGGGAGAGTCAGGGTGCGGCAAGAGCACGCTCGCCCGCGCGATCCTGCGGCTGGTGGAGCCGACCGGCGGCCGGGTCCTCTACGCCGGCCGGGACGTCCTGCGGATGCGCCGCCGCGAGCTGGTGGCCGTTCGGCGCCGGCTGCAGATGGTGTTCCAGGATCCGTACGCCTCCCTCAACCCCCGCCGCACCGTCGGCGACATCGTCGCGGAGCCGTTGCGGGTCCACCACGTGCCCGGCCCGCACCGGCGCCGCGTCCAGGAGCTGCTCGAGCTGGTCGGGCTCGACCCCGACCACGCGGGGCGCCACCCGCACGCGTTCTCCGGTGGGCAGCGGCAACGGATCGCCATCGCCCGAGCCCTCGCCGTCACCCCGGACGTCGTCGTCTTCGACGAGCCGGTCAGCACCCTCGACGTGTCCGTCCAGGCGCAGATCGTGAACCTGCTGCAGGACCTGCAGCGCGAGCTCGGCCTGAGCTACCTCTTCATCGCGCACGACCTCGCGGTCGTCAAGCAGATCTCGCACCGGGTCGCGGTCATGTACCTGGGACGGCTGGTGGAGACCGGCTCACGGCACGAGGTCTTCACGCGGCCGGCGCACCCGTACACCGCGGCGCTGTTGTCGGCGGTGCCGCTGCCGGATCCCGACCTCGAGCGGCGGCGCGAGCAGGTCATCCTGCCGGGGGAGGTCCCGTCGCCGTCGGCACCGCCCAGCGGGTGCACGTTCCACACCCGCTGCCCACGGGCGCGGCCGGAGTGCTGCCGCGACGTCCCGCGGCTGGAGACCTTCGCCACCGGCGGCCATCGAGCGTCCTGCTTCTTCCCGGTGCGGCCGGGACAGGCCCTCGCCGGTGTGGCGTCCCGAGCCGGTCCCGGCGAGCATGCGTCGGCGGCGGGGTAGCGTTCCGGACATGGAGGCCGGTCCGGTCCTGTTCGTGCGCTACGCGTTCCCGCCGAACCAGCACGGCTACTGCGGCCCGAGCGACAGTGCGTCCTTCTTCGAGTACGGCGCCACCGGAACGGTGGACCCCGGTCTGCGCATCCACGCGCAGCAGTTCGCCGGCGCCTGGCCGTACCTGCAGCTGATCGCGGCCTCCACCGGCATCGCCGACCCGCTGGACCGCCGTGTCGTGGAGGCCTACTGGGTGGGCAACGCCCTGCTGGACAGGGTCGGTGTGTCGGCGCTCGGCGGCTCGATGGAGGAGCGCTTCCGGTTCCGCGCCGGCCCCCGGTTCACCAGCCTGAGCGAGGGGTTCCTCGCCGGCGGCGTCCCGCACCACAGCTTCCACGTCTTCTGCATCTATCCGTGGGTCGGGTTGCTCGGCGACGACCGCCGGGCCACGCACGCGCTCACCGTGCTCGACAAGTGCCGGATCCGGTGGGGAAGGGTCCGGGGACTGCACGGCGCCCACGTCACGGTCGAGTCGTCGCCGCTCACCTGGGACGGTCGGCGTCTCGAGCTCGGGCCACCGGAGACCGAGACGGCGCTCCGGGCTCGTGACGGAGTGAGCCTCCTCGACGGCCTGGCCGTCGGTGACTGGGTGTCCCTGCACTGGGAGTGGGTGTGCGACCGGCTGTCGGCGCGCCAACTCGCCCGCCTGCGCGGCTACACCCGCCGGCACTTGGCCATCGTCAACGACCGGGTCGATCACTCCGGCCCCGCGGCGGTGCTCGGCTGAGGGTCCGTGCCGGCACCCAGCGCCCAGGTGCGCTGCAGGCTCCACGAGATCCGCTCGCCGACCCGGTGCCGGGGGGGACCCGGCTCGCGGACGAGCACCTGCCCGCCCGGCGTCTCGACGAGGTGGTCGGAGTGCGGTCCGCGGTACCACACCGCGTGCAGTCTGCCCTCCAGCTCCCCGCCCAGCCGTGCCCAGCCGGGGCGCACCAGCAGGCGCCGTCCGTCGGCGGTGAGCACGGACGCCGGTCCGGTCAGCCGTGCCGCCCACAGGTCGACCGGCTGAGCGTAGACCTCGGTCGGTGTCCCGACCTGGACCAACCGTCCCGCAGCGAGCAGGGCGACCCGGTCGGCCAGCCCGAGCGCCTCCTCGGCGTCGTGCGTCGCGTACACCGCCGCGGCGCCGCTGGCGCGTCGGCGGGACTCCAGCTCCTCCAGGAACAGGCCCCGCACGTGCGTGTCCAGGTGCGCGGTCGGCTCGTCGAAGAGGAACAGCCGGGCGCGGCGCGCCAGCGCCCGAGCCAGTCCGACGCGTTGCTGCTCGCCACCGGAGAGCTCGGCCGGACGCCGGTGGGCCAGATGCGCGATGTGCAGCCGCTCAAGGTACGCCGTCGCCTCATGCCGCGCCTCGGCTCGACCCGCACCGCGGCGCCGCACCGGGTAGGCGACGGTGTCGAGCACGGACAGGTGCGGCCACAGCGCGTAGTTCTGGAACACGACCGCGACGTCACGCCGCTCCGGCGGCTCGACGTGGCGCTCCCACGCCACCCGGCGCCCGAGCAGCCAGACCTCGCCGCGCCACGGCGGGTGGAAGCCGGCCACCGTGTGCAGCAGGGTCGACTTCCCTGATCCCGACGGCCCGAGCAGCGCCAGCACCTCGCCCGGCGCGACGGTGAGGTCGACGTCACGCAGGGCCGCCGCACCGCCGTACCGCACGGCGAGGCCACGGACGTCGAGCACGTCAGCCGGCACCGGAGCGGTCCGGGTGCGTGGCGACCAGGCCCGGCCCGATGCCGACACCAGCACGGCGCCGGGTCGCCAGCCGGCGCAGCCCCCACCACAGCGCCAGCGCAGGTGCCGCCGTCAGCAGCGTCAGTACGACGGACAGGGCGGCGGTCTGGCCGACCCGGCCGAGCTCCTGGGTGTTGAGGACCACGACCGCCAGCGTCTCACTGCCGGGACCGTAGAGCAGCGCGGACATCGTGACCTCGTGCAGGGCGGTGAGGAAGCAGACGAGCCAGGCGCCGAGCAGGGCGGGGGCCAACGGCGGCACGACCACCGTGCGGACC
>JALYMZ010000215.1 GCA_030773435.1 Actinomycetota bacterium
GGGCAGGCCTGCGCCTGCCCCCCGGACCGTGTGTCCCTCGAGCCACGCGTCAGCTCTCGTCAGCGACGCGTCCCCGGCGATGGAGCCCAAAGCCGAGGGCCGCAAGGCCGAGAGCCAGGGCGATGCCGCTCAGCGGCAGCACCGGGACGGACTCGTTCTCGGTGGCGGGAGCCACCGCGGCCCGGCGACTCGGAGCGATCGCCGAGGGGGCCTCGTCCGCGGTCCCGCCGGCACCCGCGCTGACACCACCAGCGGGCCCGCTGAAGTTGTGCGGCATCGCGACGTATGGGAACGTCTCGCCGAACGGCACGTCGTTCTCGTCCACAGCGTCACCAGCCGCGAGCGCCTCCACGATCTCGCCGGTGCGGACGGCACCCTCGAGAGCCTGGATCTCGATGTCGACGACGTCGTCCATGAGACGACGACCGTTCGGGAACCCAGCCGTGTCACCGGCCAGCACGCCGAGCCGGTTCGGCTCCTCGGCCGGCGGGATGGACGTGTTCAGACGCAGCATCTCCGCCGGCTGGACCTTGCCCTTCGGCATGTTGAGGCCCTCCACACCGGTCAGGAAGACCGCGAAGAGGTCGTCTCGCGGAGTCTTCGGAGCCGGGATGCCGTAGATCGCCTCGATCAGCTTCGGCACCTCGGGGTCGAGCACCCGGTCGACGACCGGCTGCACCGTCGCGTCCTTCGCCGGTGGCAACGCGTTGAACGCGTCCTTGAGGGCCGCGGGGACGACGACCTCGTTGACCAGCGGGTTGCCCAGCCGGGAAACCTGCACGTGCTTGCCGCGGCTCATCATAGAACCGTCGGCCTTGTGCACCATCATGCTCGGACGAGACGTCGTGCTCCAGATACCGACCACCGGGTCGTTGCCACTGGTGATGTGCGCGGTGGGCACCTGCAACGCGATCGTGTTGACGTTGTAGCCGGCCACGGTGTCCACACCGACCTCGGACAGGTCGCCGCCGTACAGCAGGTCGAACACCCGCAGGTCGAGGAAGAACGGGTCGTCGGCCTGCCCGGCGAACGTCTGCTCACCACCGTCGAGCTGGGTGACGGCTGCGTCGCGCAGCGAGGCGTAGTCCGGCATGGAGGCGGGACCGACGTTCGACGGCGCGACGGGGACGTTCTTGGCCATCATGCTGGTCTCGCCGCCGTGCATCTTCTTCAGGGTGTAGGTCTGGCGGAACAGCAGGTTCTCGTCGTCGAGCGACGTCACCGGACCGTTGTTGTACAGGAACGTGTCGGTGCCCCGCATGTCCATCGTCTTGAAGTCCCACCGGTAGACGATGTCGGGCTTGGCGTCGCCGTTGTTGTCGATGTTGATGTCGTAGTGCGCGGTGTCATCGAACGGGTAGAAGTTGGGGCCGCCGTCGGGCTCCTCGAACGGAATCCAGTTGGCGATCAGCGTCGTGGTGTCCGGGGAGTCCGGGCTGACGAACGCGAAGACGTCGGTGTTGTCGACCAGGGGGTCGTCGATGATGAGCGGTGCCTCGCGGTGGCTGGACGCCGTTCCGACCTGCGACGCAAACAGCGTCGCCGACCCGGTCACGGCCACCGCCGAACCGGCGAAGCAGGCGATTGCGGTGCGGACGTGTCTGTTGCGGGATCTGAGCAACATCTGGGGGTTTTCCCTCTCCGTGCGGGGCGACCGCCGCCGTGGACGGTTGCCGGGTAGGTCAGGCAGTCGGACGGATGGCCTCACTCCTCTCACTTGCGTCACGACTGCGTCACTGTTCGCAGTGGTATCACCGATGGCGTCCCCTTGACCAGAGCCGCCGTGGTCTCCGTGACCAAAACGTGAGCACTCCGGGGCAGGGCGTGGTGTTACGCAATGAGATTCGAGGCGGGGACGGCCGCGGACGGGGCGAAACGCGAAGTTTCTCGCTGACGGTCGAACCGCGGCCGACCCGGTTGCGGCGGAGGCGCCGGCTCAGCTGTTGGAGAACACCGCCGGGCGGCCGTCGGCATCTCCGGTCGGGCCGCGGCCGGCCCACGTCCAGGCGTAGACCCCGTCGTCGACGGCGGCACCGCCCTCCCCGATCTCCAGCGGACGGAAGGTGTCCACCATGACCGCCAGCTCGTCGAAGTACTCCGCCCCCAGCGACGCCTCGATCGCCGCCGGCTGCGGTCCGTGCGCGTAGCCGCCTGGGTGCAGCGACACCGAGCCGACGTCGATCCCCGACCCCTTGCGCGCCTCGTAGTCCCCGGCGACGTAGAACATCACCTCGTCGGAGTCGACGTTGGAGTGGTAGTACGGCACCGGCACCGCCTGCGGGTGGTAGTCGACCTTGCGCGGGCAGAAGTTGCACACCACGAAGTTGTGGCCCTCGAACACCTGGTGCACCGGTGGCGGCTGGTGGACGCGCCCGGTGATCGGCTCGAAGTCGGCGACGTTGAACGTGTACGGGTAGAGGCAACCGTCCCACCCGACCACGTCGAAGGGGTGCGTGGCGTAGGTCATCCGGGTGCCGACGATGCCGGCCTGCGCCTGCGGCCCGCTGCCCCGGTGCTTGACCAGTACCTCGACGTCGGTGCCCTCGCAGACCAGTGGCTCGGCCGGCGAGTGCAGGTCACGCTCGCAGTACGGCGCGTGCTCGAGAAACTGCCCGAACCGGGAGAGGTAGCGACGCGGCGGCGTGATGTGGCTGTTCGCCTCGATCGCGTACAGCCGCAGCGGCCCGGCGGCGGTGTCCGGCAGCCAGCGGTGCGTCGTCGCCCGCGGAATCACGACGTAGTCGCCGGTGCGCGCGGTCAGGGCGCCGAAGACGGTCTCCACCGTCGCGGCGCCGGCCTCGACGTACACGCACTCGTCACCGACGGCATTGCGGTAGTACGGCGACACCTCCCCGGCCACCACGTACGAGATCCGGACGTCGGCGTTGCCGAGGACCAGCCGCCGGTCCGCGACCGGGTCGTCGGCCTTCCACTGGTGGTCTTCGAACAGGTCGTGCAGCCGCAGGTGCAGCGGCTTGAGCGGGTGGTTGGCGCGCGTGGTCAGGTCGGGCAGCTCCCAGGGCCGGGAGTCGACGATGGCCGAGGGCACCCCGCGGTGGTACAGCAGCGAGGAGTCGCTGGAGAACCCCTCCTCCCCCATCAGCTCCTCATAGCGCAGCCGCCCGTCGGCGTCCCGGAACTGGGTGTGCCGTTTCGGGGGTACGTCGCCCATGCGCTGGTAGTGCGCCATCGCCGCCGCCGCCTCTCCATGTACGATTATCGGACGACCACGTCCGCTCAGGGTCACGATGCGCTACAGTCGCGGCCATGTCAACCGGCGCGCTCACCGCCACCACAGCCTTCGCCGGTCTGCTCGACGACGCCGCGATCTTCCCGCCGGGGAACCTGCCGCTCCCCGAGGCCGTGACGGCGCACCACCAGCACCGAGGGCAGTGGTACGCCGACCTCGTCGGGCCGTTCGTGTGCTCCGATACCCACCTTCCCGAGCTGGTGACGCTGCACGACGACACCCCACCGCTGGGCGTCACGGTCACGGTCTCCGGAGGTGCCGGCGCCGTGCCGCCGGTGCTGATCTGGTGTGCGCGCGAGGACCGGCTCGAGCTTCGCGCGGTCGAGGTGGCGCTGCGCGACGAGCCCGAACCGGCCCGCCACGTGCGGCGGCTCACCACGGTCCTCGATGCGCTGCCCGACCCCGCGATGGTCGCCGTCGAGGTGCCCCGGCTGCACGGCGACGAGCCGGCGCCGGCGTGGCTCGGGGTCCTCGACGCGGTCGCCGCCGCCGGTTACCGGCTGAAGTACCGTACCGGCGGACTGGACCTGCACGCGTTCCCGACCGACACCGAGCTGGCCCGGGTGATCGGCGCCGCGCTCGACCGGGAGCTCCCGTTCAAGTGCACCGCCGGCCTGCACCACGGCGTGCGCCGTACCGCACCGGGGACCGGCTTCGAGGAGCACGGCTTCCTCAACGTGCTGCTCGCCACCCGGGCCGCCCTCGACAGCGCGGACACCGGTGAGGTGGCGCGGCTGCTGGCCGAACGCGACGCCACCGCGGTGGCCGACCGGGTCCGGGCCCTCGGCGACAACGCGGTGGCGACGACGCGCCGCTGGTTCACCTCGTTCGGCTCCTGCAGCATCGCCGAACCGGTCGACGAGCTCGTCCGCCTGGGGCTCCTGGCCCCCGAGGCCTGACGTGGCGACCTGGGTGCCCGGCGCCGCCGGCTCGTCGTACGACGTCGACAACCTGCCCTACGGCGTATTCACCCACGACGACGACAGCCCCCGGGTCGGCGTCCGGATCGGCGACTTCGTGCTCGACATGGCGCCACTGGCCGCGTCGGAGATGCACGACGGCGCGCACGCGTTCCAGGCGCCCACCCTCAACGCCCTGTTGGAGCTGGGCCGGTCGGCTTGGCAGTCCGTGCGGGGATGGATGGCCGAGCTGCTGACCGACGCGGCGGCGCAGCCCGCGGTCGAGCCGTTCCTGCTGCCGCTGGTCGAGGTGCGGATGCACCTGCCGTTCGCGGTCGCCGACTACGTGGACTTCTATTGCTCGCTGGACCACGCCGCGAACGTCGGGCGCATCTTCCGCCCCGACGCCGAACCGTTGCTGCCCAACTGGCGCCACCTCCCCGTCGGCTACCACGGCCGCGCGGGCACCGTGGTGGTGTCGGGCACCGAGGTGGTGCGCCCGAACGGCCAGCGTAAGGCGCCCGATGACGACGCGCCGACCTTCGGGGCGTCCCGGCAGCTCGACATCGAGGCCGAGCTCGGCTTCGTGGTCGGCGCCGGGTCACCGCTGGGGTCGACGGTGTCGGCGGCGGACTTCACCGGTCACGTGTTCGGGGTGGTGCTGGTCAACGACTGGTCGGCGCGCGACATCCAGGCCTGGGAGTACGTACCCCTCGGCCCATTCCTCGGCAAGTCGTTCGCAACCTCGATCAGCGCGTGGGTAACCCCGCTGGCGGCACTGGAGGCGGCCCGGGTCGACCTGCCGGGTCAGGACCCCGAGCCGCTGCCGTACCTGCGGGTCGGCCGCCGCGCCGGCTACGACGTCGCGGTCGAGGTCGAGCTCAACGGCGAGGTGGTGGCCCGCCCGCCGTACGCGTCGATGTACTGGTCCCCTGCTCAGATGCTGGCGCACCTGACCGTCAACGGAGCCTCGCTGCGTACCGGGGACCTGTTCGCCTCGGGGACGATCAGCGGCGCCGAGCGGGGACAACGGGGGTCGCT
>JALYMZ010000216.1 GCA_030773435.1 Actinomycetota bacterium
CTGGCCGGGCGCGTCGACGGCCGCGCCGACGGCCATGCCGACGGCCGTCACGCCCACGTCAGAGCGGAGGCGCCGCCGTCGTCTCGCTGACCTCCGGCAGCGCCAGCAGCTCCGCCAGCGCATCGCGCAGGTAGTCGATGAGGTGCCACACGTCCGGCAGCAGCTCGCGGCAGGCGATCAACCCGAAGTCCAGGTCGCCGTCGTAGGAGAACAGCGTGATGTTCAGGGCGCCGGTGAGGTCGCTGATCGCCGACATCGGGTAGACGCCGAGAACCCGCGCGCCGGCGACGTACAACGGCTGCTGCGGACCGGGCACGTTGGACACGAACAGGTTGAACGGCGGGCCCGGCGCCGACACGAGGCGGAACAGCGAGCGTGCGGCCAGCCCGTTCAGCGCGGTCGGCAGCACCGCGGAGAGGTCCTGCAGGATCGTCGCCGGCACCGCCTCGAACTGCCGCTTCGCCGCCTGCATCGAGTCCCGCACGAACATCAGCCGATCCCGCGCCTCCGCCAGGTGGGTCGGCATCTCGGCTAGCATCACCGACACGCGGTTGCCGTTGGCACCGCGCTGGTCCTCGGTGCGGACCGAAACCGGGACTGCGGCGACGATCGGGATGGCCGGCAGGCCGTCGTGGTCGAGCAGCCAGCGACGCAGGGCGGCGGCGCACAGGGTCATCACGACGTCGTTGACGGTCAGGTCGAAGGCGTTCTTGACCCGCTTGACTTCGTCCAGGGACAGCGCGCCGAACGCCAACCGGCGGTGCGCGGTGATCGGGGCGTTCAGCGGGGTGCGGGGGGTGGTGAGCGGTCGACGTAGGACGTCACTGGGCGGCTCGTGTCCCAGCAGCTTCGCGACCCCGCTGGAGACGTCGCTGAGCAGTTTCACCCCCGGAATGTTCGCCGCACCCGGGAGGTCGACGACGTGCGGCAGCGCCTGCGGCACCGTCCTCGCCAGCATGGCCGGGTGGCGCACCGCCCCGGTGAGCGCCCGGCTCACCCGCTCGGCCCAGCTGGGTAGCGGCGCGGGATCCCACGGTTGCTCCGGCGGTTCTACCTCCCGCGGCTCCGGCGTGAAGTCCATGACCGTGGCGATGACCTCGGCGCCGGAGACGCCGTCGATGGCGGCGTGGTGCACCTTGCCGTAGAGCGCGGACCGGCCGCCGGCCACGTCGTGGATGAGGTACATCTCCCACAACGGGCGCCGCCGGTCGAGGGGCCGAGCGTGGATGCGGGCCACGTGCTCCCCCAGCTGCCGGTCGTCGCCGTCGCCGGGCAGCGCGATCTCGCGTAGGTGGAACTCCAGATCGAAGTCCGGGTCGTCGACCCAGTACGGGCGGGCGAGACCGAACGGCACGTCGACCAGCCGCTGCCGCAGCGGCGGGGCGAGGTGCAGCCGCGGCTCGAGCACCGCGCGCAGGTCGTCGAGGGTCAGTGCACCCCCCGGCGCGGTCGACGGGTCCACCAGGACCAGGGCCCCCACGTGCCCGACCGCGGTGGCCGACTCGAAGTGGAGGAACTGCGCGTCGAGCGAGGTCAGCTGCCGCATACCGGCTCAGTGTGGCCCATCCCCGCCGCGCCCGGACCGCCGGGTGAAGACCGCTGCGTGGCCCGGGGTCGGCCGACACCGAGGCACAATGCCGCCATGCCAGCGGCACCTCGCAGCCTCGGTGGCGAGCACGAGACGGTGGCCACGGCAACCTCGGTGCGCGGTGACGTGGTGGTACGCCGGCACCTGCCCACCGGGGCGGTCGAGCTGCGCGTCAACGGCGTGCTCGTCATGCACAGTGCGGAGACCGGCAGCGAGCGGCTCCTGGCTCGGACGATGCTGGAGGAGGTCCGTGCACCGGCACGGGTCCTCGTCGGCGGGCTCGGGCTCGGGATCACCGTGCGAACACTGCTCGACGACGTGCGCGTACGGCGGGTCGTCGTCGCCGAGATCGAGCCGGCGGTCGTCGCCTGGGCAGGTGACGGCACACTGCCCGGTGGCGACGTCATCGCCGATCCGCGCGTCGAGGTGCAGGTCGACGACGTACGACGGGTCGTCGCCGGCACGCCGTCGGCGACCCTGGACGCCGTACTCCTCGACGTCGACAACGGGCCCGACGCCCTCGTGCACGCCGAGAACGCGGCCGTGTACGAGCCGGCGTTCCTGACCGCGTGCCGGCGGTTGCTGGCACCCGGCGGAGCTCTCGCCGTCTGGTCGTCGACACCGTCGAGGCGGCTTGCCCAGGTACTCACCGAGGTGTTCGGCGGCTACCGGTCCCGACCCGTCGGCGTACGGCTGCAGGGACGCCATGACAGGTGCTGGATCTTCACCGCGGGCACCTGACCGGGGTCCCGCAGCAGCGTCGCCTCCGTCGTCGTACTGTTCGGCGCATGAGTGACCAGGAAGGTCAGGTCCGGATCGAGCGCGACACCATGGGCGAGGTCCAGGTGCCCGCACAGGCGCTGTGGCGGGCGCAGACGCAGCGTGCGATCGGCAACTTCGACTTCGGCGGCGGACCCCTGGAGCCCGCCCACATCCGTGCGCTGGCGCTGGTCAAGGCGGCGGCGGCCAAGGCCAACGCCGAGCTCGGGGTACTGCCGGCACGGGTGGCGGACGCGATCTACGCGGCAGCCCGTGAGGTGGCGGAGGGGCGGTTCGCCGACCAGTTCCCCGTCGACGTGTTCCAGACCGGCTCCGGAACCTCCTCCAACATGAACATGAACGAGGTGCTGTCGTCACTCGCCGCACAGGCCCTCGGCGAGCCGGTCCACCCCAACGACCACGTCAACGCCAGCCAGTCCAGCAACGACACGTTCCCCACGTCAATCCACGTGGCCGCCGCCGAGGCCGTCACGCACACCCTGCTGCCGGCGTTGGAGCACCTGGCGGCCGCGCTGGAGCGCCGGGCCGACGCGTTCGCCGAGGTGGTCAAGGCGGGGCGGACGCACCTCATGGACGCCACGCCGGTGACCTTGGGTCAGGAGTTCGGCGGCTACGCCGCACACATCCGCCACGGCGTGGAGCGGCTGCGGTCAACACTGCCGCGGGTGGCGGAACTGCCGCTGGGCGGCACCGCGGTCGGCACGGGGATCAACACGCCGCCGGGATTCAGCGCTCGCGTCATCGAGCTGCTGCGCGACGAGACCGGCCTGGACCTCACCGAGGCGCGCGACCACTTCGAGGCGCAGGGTGCCCGCGACGGGCTGGTAGAGCTCTCCGGGCAGCTACGCACGGTCGCGGTGGGGCTGGTGAAGATCTGCAACGACCTGCGCTGGATGGGATCGGGCCCACGCACCGGCCTCGCCGAGATCTCGCTGCCGAACCTGCAGCCCGGCTCCAGCATCATGCCCGGCAAGGTGAACCCGGTCATCCCCGAGGCGGTGCTGATGGTCTGCGCCCAAGTGATCGGCAACGACGCCACGACCGTCTTCGCCGGCGCATCGGGCTCCTTCGAGCTCAACGTCATGATGCCGGTGATGGGGCGCGCCCTGCTCGAGTCGATCCGGCTGCTGGCCGGCGCGTCGCGCGCGCTCGCCGACCGCTGCGTCGACGGTATCCGGGCGGACGTCGAGCGCTGCCGGGAGTACGCCGAATCGTCCCCCTCGGTCGTCACCCCGCTCAACCGCTACCTCGGCTACGAGAACGCCGCCCGGGTCGCGAAGACGGCCCTCGCGGAGCGCAAGACGATCCGGCAGGTGGTCCTCGAGCAGGGGTACGTCGAGCAGGGGGCGCTGACGGAGTCGCAGCTCGACGAGGCCCTCGACGTCCTCGCGATGACCCGGCCCCCGCAGCCCTGACCGGAGGGCGCTCGCTCAGCCGGTGATGCGAGCGCCGGTGGAGACCGAGAACAAGTGCACGTTCTCCGGGTCCACCGCGAGACGGACCTTCGCGCCACGCGCCGGCGGCGTGCGCGCGTCGTGGCGGGCGATCAGCTCGATCGGCTCGCCGCCGTCACGCCCGTCCTCCATGGACGCGTAGACGTAGGCGTCGGCGCCCAGCTCCTCCACGACGTCGACGGTTGCCGGCAGACCGTGGTCGTGCTCGGAGACCACCCGGAACGCCTCCGGGCGGACCCCGAGGATGACCTCCTTGTCACCGCCCACCTGCGACTGCGCCCCCCGCCGGAGCGGAAGCTCGTCGTTGCCCAGCCGTACGCCGTTGCCGCTCACCGGGACCGTGAGCAGGTTCATCGCCGGCGACCCGATGAAACCGGCGACGAACGCGTTGCACGGCTTGTCGTACAGGTTCAGCGGGGTGTCGACCTGCTGCAGCAGGCCGTCCTTGAGGACGGCGACCCGGTCGCCCATCGTCATCGCCTCGACCTGGTCGTGCGTGACGTACACGGTGGTGACCCCCAGCCGGCGCTGCAGCGCGGCGATCTGGGCGCGAGTGGAGACCCGCAGCTTCGCGTCGAGGTTGGACAGCGGCTCGTCCATGAGGAACACCTGGGGCTCACGCACGATCGCACGGCCCATGGCGACCCGCTGCCGCTGGCCGCCGGACAGCGCCTTGGGCTTGCGGTCGAGGTAGGCCTCCAGCGCGAGCAGCTTGGCGGCGTCCTGCACCCGACGGGCCCGCTCCTCCTTCCCCACGCCGGCCATCTTCAGAGCGAACCCCATGTTGTCGGCCACCGACATGTGGGGGTAGAGCGCGTAGTTCTGGAACACCATCGCGATGTCGCGGTCCTTCGGCGGCATGTGGGTGACGTCGCGGTCACCGATGCGGATGGTGCCGCCGTTGACCTCCTCCAGGCCGGCGAGCATCCGCAACGAGGTCGACTTGCCGCAGCCGGACGGCCCCACGAGGACCATGAACTCGCCGTCCTTGATCTCGAGGTCGAGCCGGTCGACGGCCGGGCTGTCCGCGCCGGGGAAGACCCGGGTCGCGTCGTCGTAGGTGACGGTGGCCATGTCGTTGCCTTTCTCTTCGTCGGCAGGAACGTGCCGAGCGATCCGTGGCGAACAGAAAGCGGGTCAGCCCTTGACCGAGCCTGCGGTGAGGCCGCGGACGAAGAACCGTTGGAGCGCGAAGAACACGATCAGCGGGAGCACCATCGTGACGAACGCCGCGGCGGTCAAGAGGTGCCACTCCTGCCCGAACTCGCCCAGTAGCGTCTGCAGCTGGATCGTCACGACCGAGTTCGCCGGCTCGCTGCGCAAGAAGATCAGCGCGACCAGCAGGTCGTTCCACACCCACAGGAACTGGAAGATCGCGAACGCGGCGAGCGCGGGCACCGACATCGGCAGGATCAGCCGCCAGAACGTCTGGAAGTGCGAGGCCCCGTCGATCTCCGCCGACTCGATGATCTCCCTGGGCAGCGAGCCCATGTAGTTGCGCAGGATGTAGATGGCCAGCGGCATGCCGAAGCCGGTGTGCGCGAGCCACACGGCGAGGAACGTGCCGTTGAGGCCGTAGCCGACGTAGATCTGCAGCAGCGGCACGAACGCGACCTGCAGCGGCACGACGAGCAGGCCGACCACGAAGATGAACAGCAGGTTGCGCCCGGGAAACCGCATGAAGGTGAACGCGTACGCCGCGAACGCCGCGATCATGATCGGGATGACCGTCGCCGGTACCGTGACCACGACGCTGTTGACGAAGGCGTTGCCCATTCCCTGGCTGAGGATCTCGCGGTAGTTGTCCAGGGTCCACTGCGAGAGGTTCAGCGGGTTCGCGAAGACCGTCCACCAGCCGCTGGACTGCACGGCCTCGGCCTCGCGGAACGAGGAGATCAACAGCCCGAGCGTCGGCACGGTCCACAGCAGGCACACCAGGACCAGCGCGGTCAGCGCGCCCCAGTGCCGCTCGGTACGACGGGGACCGGCGGCGACCGCCGTGGGCTCGGCGCGCGTCGCCCCCCTGGTCTCGACGCCGGTGGCGGCTCCGGTCGCGGTCATCGGCCTGCCTCCTCTGCGCGGTAGCGTCGCACCTGGTAAACCATCAGCGGGATCACCGCGATCATCAGCACCACCACGACCGCGGCAGCCGTGCCGTTGTTGCCGAACTCGAACAGCTGCTTGAAGAACAGGTTCGCGATGACCTCGGTGTCGAAGGCGCCGTTGGTCATCACGTAGACGATGTCGAAGATCTTCATCACGAGGATGAGGATCGTGGTGAAGACGACGAGGATCGTGGCCCAGATCTGCGGTACCACCACGCGGAAGAAGATTTGCACCTCGTTGGCGCCGTCGATCCGAGCCGCCTCCAGCGTCTCGTCGGGGACGCTCTTGATCGCCGCCGACAGCAGCACCATAGCGAAGCCGGCCTGCAGCCAAATCATGATCACCATCAACAGCATGTCGTTGACCGCGAAGTCGCTGACCTGCAGCCACACCACGGGGTCGAGGCCGAGCGTGGTCACGATCGCGTTGAGCAGCCCGATCTGGGAGCCGCCGCGCAGGTTGGCGTCGTAGATGAAGCCCCAGATCGTGCTGGCGCCGACGAAGCTGATCGCCATCGGCAGGAAGATCACCGACTTGGTGATGCTCTCCGAGCGGGCACGCAGCTTGTCGGCGAGCACGGCCACCAGCAGGCCGATGACGACGCTCATCGTCGGCACGATGACGATCCACAGCGCGTTGTTGAGCAGCGCCGAGCGGAAGTCCTGGCTGCTGAACAGCTCGACGTAGTTGGGCAGACCCACCAGCGCGGTGCTGTCGTCGTTGGCGAAGCTGTACAGGACCGTCTGGACCGCGGGATAGACCAGGAAGAGCCCGACAACGAGCACCGCCGGCGCGACGAACACGAACGGCTTGAGGCGGTGCTCCCACCGGCCGGGGAGCCGCTCGACCAGCGCGTTGAGCAGGAAGAACAGCAGGGTGATGCCGCCGACCCCGGCGAGGATCGCCAGCACCGCGTTGAGCAGCTTGCCCGTCATCAGCCCTCATCCTCCTCGTGCCGGGAGGCCGGTCGGGACGGCGCCGCCCCGACCGACCTCGGGCGGCTGGAGACGTCGCTCAGTTCGCCGGCCAGCTCTGCTCGATGTCGCTGAGCGCCTGCTCCAGCTCCTTCTCGCCTGAGGTCCAGGCGACCATGTTGTCCCAGAAGGTGCCGGCGCCGACCTCGGCCGGCATCAGGTCGGACCCGTCGAACCGGAACACGTCGCCCTCCTGCACCAGCTGCGCCACCTGGCGCGTGGTCTCGTCAGGGTACTGGCTGTTGTCGAAGGTGGTGTGCGGTGACAGCCAGCCGCCGGCCTTGGCCCACGGGCCGCCGAACTCGTCGGAGGTGATGAAGTTCATGACCTCGACGACGTCGGTGTCGTTCTGGAACGCGGCGGCCATGTCACCACCGCCGAGGATCGGGGTGCCGTCGAAGCCGTCCTCCACCGGGGGCAGCACGAACGTGCCGACGTTCTCGGACAGGTTCTGCTGCACGTCGTCGGGGAAGAACCCGGTGACGAAGTTGCCCTGGCGGTGCATGAAGCACTCCGGCTGACTCTGGAAGAGACCGTCCGGCGACTCGTCGAACGCCGTGGTCAGCACCGCACGCGGCCCACCGGCGACCGCGCCCTCGTCGAACAGGATGTCCTCGCCGAACAGAGCGGCGGCCTCCTGGATCTGCGGGTCGTCGAACGGGATCTCGTGGTTGACCCACTGGTCGTAGACGTCTGGCCCGGCCGTGCGCAGCACCATCTCCTCGACCCAGTCGGTGAGGACCCATCCGGTGTCGGCGCCCGCCTCGGCGCCGATGCACCACGGCGTGTTGCCGTCGGACTTCATCTGCTCGGCGAGGTCCTGCAGCTCGGTCCAGGTCGTCGGGACCTGGTAGCCGGCCTCCTCGAACTCCGGCACCGGGTACCACACGATGCTCTTCACCGCCATACGCATCGGCGCTGCGAACACGTTGCCGTCCTCGTCGGTCACCGAGTCCAGGAAACCGGGGATGACGGTCTGCTCGAGCTCGTCGAGCTTGACGAGGTCGTTGAGCGGGATCGCGTCCTGGCTGGCGCCGAGCTCCTGGACCAGTCCCGGCTGCGGGAACAGCGCGATCTCCGGCGGGTTCCCGCCCTGGACCCGGGTGCGGATCTCGGTGGTGAAGTCGGTGGAGGCGACGTAGGTGACGTCGATGCCGGACTGCTGCTCGAACTCCTTCAGCGAGTCCTCGAAGTAGCCGGCCTCGGGATCGGGGAACGCACCGAGGATCTGGACCTTCCCGTCGCCCTCCTGGGTCTCGCCGGCACCGCCGTCGCCACCGCCGCCGCCTTGCAGGCAGCCGGTCGTGAGCAGGGTGGTCGCGCAGGCCAGCGCACCCCACTTGGCCAAGGATGTACGTCGCATCTTCGCTCCCTTGTTCGCTGTGCGTCCACTCCTGCTCGGCACTCTGCCACCACGAGCACCGCTTCGCCAGATACCCGAAGGTCACGAATTCGTACCTCAGAGAACAACCGTCTCCAGCATCTCGGTGACCAGCGCCGCGATCGGCGAGCGTTCGGACCGGGTCAGCGTGACGTGGGCGAACAGCGGGTGACCCTTGAGCTTCTCCACGACGGCGACCACGCCGTCGTGCCGGCCGACCCGCAGGTTGTCACGCTGCGCCACGTCGTGGGTGAGCACCACGCGCGAGTTGGCGCCGATGCGCGACAGGACGGTGAGCAGGACGTTGCGTTCCAGCGACTGGGCCTCGTCAACGACGACGAACGCGTCGTGCAGCGACCGCCCGCGGATGTGGGTCAGGGGCAGCACCTCCAGCATGCCCCGGGCGAGCACCTCCTCGAGCACCTCACCGCTGGTGAGAGCGCCGAGGGTGTCGAAGACCGCCTGGGCCCAGGGCGCCATCTTGTCCGACTCGCTGCCAGGGAGGTAGCCGAGGTCCTGACCGCCGACCGCGAACAGCGGCCGGAACACCACGACCCGCTTGTGCTGCCGTCGCTCCAGCACGGCCTCCAGCCCGGCGCACAGCGCCAGCGCGGACTTGCCGGTGCCGGCCCGGCCGCCGAGGGAGACGATGCCCACCTCGGGGTCGAGCAGCAGGTCGAGGGCGATCCGCTGCTCGGCGGAACGGCCACGGATCCCGAACGCCTCCCGGTCCCCACGGACCCGGCGCACCCGCTTGCCTGGTGTCACCCGGCCCAGGGCCCGGCCGCGCTCGGACAGCAGGATCAGGCCGGTGTGGCACGGCAGGTCGCGCACCGCGGCCAGGTCGAGCTCACCGTCGGCGAAGAGCGTGTCCACGTCGGCGGCGCCCAGCTCCAGCTCGCACATGCCGGTCCAGCCGGACTCGACCGCCAGCTCGGCGCGGTACTCCTCGGCGACGAGACCGACCGCCGACGCCTTCACCCGCATGGGAAGGTCCTTGGACACCAGCGTGACGTTCGAGCCGTCGTCGGCCAGGTTGCGGGCGACGGCGAGGATACGGGTGTCGTTGTCGGAGGGCCGGAAACCAGCCGGCAGTCCGGTCGGGTCGCTGTGGTTGAGCTCAACCCGCAGCGTGCCGCCCGCCGTACCGATCGGGACGGGCGCGTCCAGACGACCGTGCCGCAGCCGCAGCTCGTCGAGCAGCCGCAGCGCCGACCGGGCGAAGTAGCCCAGCTCGGGATGGTGCCGCTTGCCCTCCAGCTCGCCGATCACCACCACCGGCAGGACCACCTCGTGCTCGTCGAAGCGCTCCAGCGCCAGCGGGTCAGCCAGCAGCACGCTGGTGTCGAGAACGTAGGTCCGCCGGGTGCTGGCAGCGGCAACGACCACGGTGCGTCCCCTTACTGACGGGCCTTCCGTACGGCCGACGTCGCCACCCGTCGCAAGGAACGTACGCCGGAGCGGTTGCGCGGGGCCGCTCGACACGCCCGACCGGCGGGAACCCGCTCCCCCGTCGCCTCACTGCGCCGGCTGCCCCGTCCCGGCCTCAGGTCCCGTAGCGGCGGCGGCGGGCGGCGTACGCGCGGATCGCCCGCAGGAAGTCCACCCGGCGGAAGTCGGGCCACAGCGCCTCGCAGAAGTAGAACTCCGAGTGCGCGCTCTGCCACAGCAGGAACCCGGACAGCCGCTGCTCTCCCGAAGTCCGGATGAGCAGGTCGGGGTCGGGCTGGCCGCGGGTGTACAGGTGCTCGGCGATGTGCTCGACGTCGAGCAGCTCGGCGAGCTGCTCGATCGTCGTACCGCGGGAGGCGTGCTCCTGCAGCAGCGACCGCACCGCGTCCGCCAGCTCCCGGCGCCCTCCGTAACCGGCCGCGACGTTGACGGTCATCGCGTCGACGTGCGCAGTGCGGGCAGCCGCATCCTTGAGCGCCTCGGCGGTCGACGCCGGCAGCAGGTCCAGCGCGCCCACCGGGTGGAGCCGCCACGCCCCGCGCTCGGCGAGCGTGGCGACCAGGTCCTCGATGATCGCCAGCAGCTGCTGCAGCTCGCGCGCCGGGCGAGCGAGGTTGTCGGTGGACAGCAGCCACAGCGTCACGACCTCGACGTCGAGGTCTTGGCACCACCCGAGGAACTCGACGATCTTATCGGCGCCGGCCGCGTGCCCGGCCGACATGTCGCCGCCGGACGCGCGCGCCCACCGCCGATTGCCGTCGACGATCACACCCACGTGGCGCGGCAGCCGTTCCGGCGACAGGGAGCGCTCGACGCGGCGTTCGTAGAGGCCATAGGCGACGTCCCTGAGACTCCGCACGCGCGCACCACCTCGTGAGGACCGGCTGCCGGCGGGGCGACGCCGTCGCCCCTCCCGCAGGTTACGCCGGTGGCCAGGGCGTCCGGCCGCTACGGTGACCGCCGTGCGACGACGAGACCGGCTGACCGCGATGCAGGACCGGGTGCAGGAACGGGTGCACGACGGGGTCGAGCGGATCTCCGAGCGCGTCGACCAGATCAAGCCCCGGCTGCGCGGATGGCTGCACGCGGTGACGTTCCCACTCGCCGCTGCCGGCGGCGTCGTGCTCGTCGCGCTGTCGCCGACCCGGCCGGCGCGGGCCGGCGCGGCGGTGTTCGCGGTCACCGCGATGCTGCTGTTCGGCTGCAGCGCGCTGTTCCACCGCGGCCGGTGGTCGCCGCCGGCGTACGACGTGCTGCGCCGGCTCGACCACGCCAGCATCTTCCTGCTCATCGCCGGGACGTACACGCCGTTCACGTTGCTGCTGCTCGACGGCACCAGCGAGCGGGTCCTCCTCACGGTGGTGTGGGCCGGCGCCCTCGTCGGCGTCGCGTTCCGGGTCTGCTGGGTCGGCGCGCCGCGCTGGCTGTACACGCCGGTGTACGTCGCGCTCGGTTGGGCGGCCGTGTTCTGGATCGAGGCGTTCGCGCGTACGGCGAGCGCGGCGGTGCTGACCCTGATGGTGGTCGGCGGCGCGCTGTACTCACTCGGCGGCCTCGTCTACGGGCTGCGCTGGCCGGACCCGCTCCCGCGCTGGTTCGGGTACCACGAGGTGTTCCACACGCTGACGGTGGCGGCGTTCGTCACCCACTACGTCGGCGTCAGCCTGGCGACGTACTCGCTGAGCTGACGACCGTGCTGAGGGACGCGGCGACCGCTGGTCGGCGGCGGTGCGCTGCGGCACCGTGGGAAGCACATTGCTCGGCGAGCGACCGCCACGGCGGGCCGAACCGGACGCTATCTGGTCACTGGCCGAGCATCGGCGGTCGCTCAGCGAGCAAGGCGCCGACCTGCGCGTCGCCACGGCGAGCACCGACCAGGCGGCGCACGTCCGCGGCGTCGGTGACCGGACGTTCGCAGACGAAGCCGCGGCAGACGTACGCGGTGGCCCGGTCGTCCACCAGCGGACGGTCCCGCAGCAACGGCACGCTGGTCTCCCCCGGCTCGCCGGCCAGCACCACCGCCCCGGGCGAGGTGCCGGCCAGCGCCGCCCGATGCAGCTCGGCGCGACCGGGGTCGTCGCGCCGACCGACGACGGCGACCTCGAGCGGGCCGGCGAGCAC
>JALYMZ010000217.1 GCA_030773435.1 Actinomycetota bacterium
GCTGGGCGCCGCGCGGCTGGAGATCGGGCGGCGGTGCGGGCTCATCGACGAGTCCGCGTGGTCGTTCCTGTGGGTCGTCGACGCGCCGCTGTTCGAGCCGGTGGCCGAGACCACCGACGTGGCGGTCGGCTCCGGCGCCTGGACCGCCGTACATCACGCCTTCACCGCGCCCAAGCCGGAGTCGACGGACACCTTCGACACCGACCCCGGCTCGGCGCTGGCGTACGCCTACGACGTCGTGTGCAACGGCAACGAGATCGGCGGCGGCTCGATCCGCATCCACCGCGAGGACGTCCAGAAGCGCGTGTTCGCGGTCATGGGGCTGTCCGAGGCGGAGGCCGAGGAGAAGTTCGGGTTCCTGCTCGAGGCGTTCAGGTACGGCGCTCCGCCGCACGGCGGCATCGCGTTCGGCTGGGACCGGATCTGCGCGCTGCTCGCCGGCTCCGACTCGATCCGCGACGTGATCGCGTTCCCCAAGACCGGCGGCGGCTACGACCCGCTCACCGGCGCGCCCGCCCCGATCACGCCGCAGCAGCGCAAGGAGGCGGGCGTCGACGTGATACCGCCGGCGGAGGCCGCGCAGTGACCAGCGACGCGGCGGCTACCCATGCTGCTCGAGGCGTTCCACGGGCAGGTCCGGCTCTCGAACGCCAACGTACCGGCCGGCGGCACACACGAGCGTGACGGCCGCCTGCGCCGGTCGTATCGCTGGACCCTCAACCCGGGGCTTTTAGCACCCGGGCGATGGCTTTGGTGACGGTGTCGTCGGCGCGGTGGCGGCGTAGCAGCACCACCGAGGTCTTCCAGGGCGCACCACGCGACCCGCATACCCTGCTCGACGGCTTGTTGCCCGAGCGCTTCGAGACCCTACTGCTCGGCGGCGAGACCGCGACGGGTGTTCGCGGCCGCGGAGCCGGTGCCAGCAGGCCGGGGGGTGCGACCAAGGGAGTCTCAGCCGGACGCGCCGGGGTGGAAGTAGAGGCAGAAGCGGTGCCTGCCGGGGTCGAGCATCACGCGGAGTCGGGGGCGTCCAGTGGGACCCCCCCCAGGAGGTGCAGCGCTTGGTGACCCAGCGGTTGGCCGCCGAGGTCGGACGTCTTTGCAGGGCGGGGGTATCAGCTGGACATGCCCGAGGTGATTCGCGGTCGCCGCGACCCAGCAGCTGTGGAGTCGCTGCTGCGCCAGCTCCCGGAGTGGTTCGGCATCGAGGAAGCGATCGTTCGCTACGTCGAGGATGCCCGGCAGCTGCCGACGTACCTAGCTGTCGAGGGCAACGTCCTCGTCGGCGCCGTGTTGTTGCGCCGCCACTTCCCCTGTGCGGCGGAGATCCAGCTGATGCTCGTGCATCCGGGGCGACAGCGACGCGGCATCGGGCGCGCGCTGCTTCAGTCGGTCGAAGCAGACCTGGCTGCTGACGGCGTTCGGTGGCTCCAGGTGAAGACGCTCGGACCGTCGAAGCCGAGTCGCGCGTACGCCACCACCCGAGCGTTCTACGAGGCGTGCGGCTTCGATCCGCTGGAGGAGATCGCGGGCCTCTGGGTCGACGACCCCTGCCTGATCATGGTGAAACTGGTCGAGTGAGCCAGCGGAGCGACGAAGGTCCGGTGCGGGTCGAAGCGTCGGTCGGCTCCGCCAGATCGTCCGGGGCTCGGCCTTGTCGGTCGCCACCCCGACGCCGCCACCTCTACGCTCCCACAGTGCCGGATGCGCTGTTCTCCGACCCGAGGCTCGCCGCGCTGTACGACCCGCTCGATCCCGACCGGAGCGACCTCGAGCTCTACCTCTCCCTCGTCGAACAATTCGGCCCCCGATCGGTGCTCGACATCGGCTGCGGAACCGGCACGCTCGCCTGTCTCCTGGCGCGCCGAGGAGTCGATGTGACCGGCGTCGACCCGGCCGGCGCCTCGCTCGACGTGGCACGGACGAAGTCCGGCGCAGATCGGGTGCGCTGGGTGCACGGTGACGCCAGCGCGCTGCCGCGGCTCGCAGTCGACATGGTCACGATGACCGGGAACGTTGCCCAGGTCTTGGAGGCGTGGGTCGACGTCACTGACGTGCGGGAGTCTCTGGTCTCGTTTCGCTCGACCTTCGTGTTCGCTGCAGACGGTGCAACTCTGACGTCGTGCTCGAGCCTGCGGTTCCGCACCAGGGACGAGATCACTTCCTCACTCGACTCGGCGGGCTTCGCGCTCGAGGACACCCGCGACGCCCCCGATAGACCAGGCCTCGAACTCGTGTTCCTCGCTACCACCACCTGATCCACAGCGACCCGCAGCCATATACCGGGTCCGCCGCGTGAACTTGTGCATCGTCGCGCAGTCGAACCCGGCGGACGGCGAGACCTCGGACGGCCTGGAATGCGCCGGCGAGGCAAGTCGAACGATCAGCCGAAGGACGTGAACGCGCCTCGGTCGTCGAAAGTGGCGCTCGCGGCCCATGCGATCTCCCAGCGGTTGCGCTCGGGATCGGCGACGTACGCCGAGCGGCCACCCCACTCTCGGGTCACCGGCTCGTCGATCGATGCGGCGCCGGCGGCGGGCGGGAGGGCTACGCCGGCCACGTCACGTTCTACGTCGAGGTGCCGGACGTCGAGGCCGCGCTGGCGAAGGTGGAGAGCCTCGGCGGCAAGCGGATGATGGGCCCCGACGAGGTGATGGAGGGGCTGGTGATCGGGCAGTTCACCGATCCCGAGGGGCACCTGATCGGCCTGGTGAAGACCGGTGCCTGAGCCAACCTGTCAGGCCGCCGCCGACCGGCGCCGGACCTGTTCAGCCGCCGCCCGCTCGGGTAGGTCGGCAGGCGGATGGCAACTCGCGGGCGGTCGCCGCGGCCGGACGGCGTGGCCGGCAGTAGGTTCGCGCCGTGGAGTCCGACGGCCTGTTCGAGGTGCCGACAGCTTCTCGGCCAAGCGGCGTCGGGAGCCTCGGCGACGCG
>JALYMZ010000218.1 GCA_030773435.1 Actinomycetota bacterium
CCATCCGATGCTCCTGGGGGAAGACAGGAACTGACGCACCGAGCGTGACGCCCGACCAGCCTCCGAGCGCGGACCCGGCCGGCGTGTCACCTCACGAGGCGAACATTGCGAGCCGCGGTACTAGGTCTCGCATGCGAGACGAGGTACCGTAGCCCTGCCAGCCGTTTCCAAAGTGCGGCAGTCATCCGCGGCGTGGAACGCGGGGCCAGTCGGCCGAATCAGCCAGGTCGCCTCAGAGCGATGGGAGCAGGCGCTCCACCGGCAAGACCGCAGTCGTGGGATGCCGGGGATCAAGCCAGCACCTTCATCCCAGGACCCGTGCTGCCCTGGCCCAGCGGCGCCGGGAGGGCAAGCACAACGGACGCCGCTCGCTCATCCCCGTCGAGATCGAGGACCGGATCGCCCTGCTGTACGGCAACGGCATGTCGGCGTCCGCGATCGCGGAGATGCTGGAGGCCGAGGGAGCGCCGCGCCCCACCCCGAAGTCGAAGGCCTGGCACCACGGCCACGTCCTCGCCGCCGTACGCCGGGCCGAGGTCCGGTCCGTCGACGGGGTCACGGCATGAGACTCACCGACGAGTACTCACGAACAGCGGCAGTTGCGCGGGTTCGATCGGACTGCGAGCAAGCGGATACTGTCGTCCCGTCGTCGACACGCCGAGGAGGCGACCTGTGGCAAGCGGTTCATTCGGGGGACGCCTGGGGCTTGTCTGGGAGAGTTCCCAGTTGATTCGCGACGAGCGAACCCACGTGGTTCGGGTGGTGCAGAAGGGCACACGGTTGAAATCGCCGGGTCCATCGCTGTTGGCAAGCGCCCCAGAGACGATCGGCGTGGTCGTCCTGGTTCTCTGGTTCCCTGTGCGGGCACTAATGCTCCTCATCTTTCGAAACTCATTCAAGGTGGCGCTCGTCGAGGTGGGTGCCTATCCGGAGGAGGAGCGCATCCTCGAGCGGCATACCGCACGGGGAGAGAAGGAAGCCCTTGCCCTGGCGCAACGGCTCGTGGCGCAGCATGAGGAGACGGGCGAACGAAGCGGATAGCACCTCGCTCGCTCATCGGCAGATGAATGCGTTCGGCGTCTAGGAGGCAGACCCCCTAGTCCTCCCCCTGTCGGCGACGTATCGTTGAACCGTCAACCAGTTACGTTGGCAGCTGTGGGGACCGTTCGCCGAGTACGAGCGGTCCATCATCCGCAGCAGGCAGGCCGAGGGCATCGCGCTCGCTCGGCAGCACGGTGTCTACAAGGGACGGCAGCCGGCGCTCTCCCCCGCCGAGGTCCGCAACGGGAGGGAGCGCCGGGCGCTCGGCGTCCCGGTAGCCCGGTTGGCTCGGGACCACGGCGTGGCGAAGTCCACGATGGTCGACGCGCTCGCTGGCGTCGGCCCGTACGGGCAGGGTGGTTACGCCGCCTAGCTCGCCGGGCTAGGTACGCACTCTCATTGCTGATGACAGGGCGTCCGCCAGGGCGACAAGGGTCATGATGTCGTCATGAGCAACCGGGGCGTTTTCGTGTTCGCTGAGGACGGTGTCCAGTTTTTCGCAACCGCTGCGGAGGCAGCCGCCTACGTCGAAGCCGTCGACGTGGAGACCGGTGTCTACGAAGCCTTCATCAGCCTCGATGGCGAGCGTCTCCTGCCACGACCGGTCGACGAGACCAACGTCCGGCTGGAGCGTTCAGGCCAGCACGACGACGCGAATCTCAAGGCGCTGCTCGAACGCGACCGCGCGACGCGTCACGCATTCACGAGCGACCCAAGTGACCCGGTGGGGGTCGCAAACGAACTGCTGGCGCGTGAGTGGGAAGCACGATGGCCCAAGTGGCCCCACTGGCTTGACCGGCGACTGCATGGCGCTGGACCAGCCCGCGTCGAGCCGACCTGAGAACGCACGGATTTGCCGCGCTGAGTGCAACGCGCCGCGTGTTTGCCTCGCCCTGTCGGCGAGGTATCATTGAAGCGTCAACCAGTGGTTGGTGGCAGGCAGTTGGCCTCAGGTGAGGCGGAACCGGAAGTAGGGCGAGCAGTAGCTCGCGACCAACTCCACATCCGTTGATCACCTGAAAGGCCCACATCCCATGGCACGAGGTATCGCCTCCCGGGCCGACGTCTTGACGCTCGGCGACGGCACCGACCTGAACCAGATCTGGAACGAGTTCCAGGCCACGCTCGAGGTCGCCAACAACCAGCGCGGGGCGCTCATCGACCTGCTGACGTTCCGGACCACCAACCGGTCCGACACCGTCCTGCAGTCCCCGTCCGGCACCGCCGAGTTCGAGGACGCGTCGGAGTACGGCGTGCCGAGCGCGGGCCGGGCCGAGGCAGCGACCATCACGCTCGGCTACGACTTCCGCTGGAAGGACTTCGCCACGCGCTACACGTGGCAGTACCTGGCCGACGCGTCCGCGGAGCAGGTCGCGTCCCTGCACAACGGGGCGCTGGCGGCCGACAGCCGTCTCCAGTACCGGACGGTCCTGCGGGCGCTGTTCAACAACGGCAACCGGACCTCCCCGGAGACCGACGCGACCATCTACGCGCTGTGGAACGCCGACGGCACGCCCATCCCCGAGCACAACGGCGACACCTTCGACCCGAACACGCACACCCACTACCTGACGACCGGCACGGCCACCCTCACGGACCCGAAGGACGTCGAGGACCTGCAGAACACCGTCCTGCACCACGGCTACGGCGAGGACGACGGCGCCACGCTCGTACTGCTGTGCAACCGGCAGGAAGGCGACATCGTCGCCGGGTGGCGGGCCGGGGTCGGCGGGGCGAGCTTCGACTTCATCCCCTCCGACACGTCCGTGCCGTACCTCACCACCGAGGCGCTCGTCGGCCAGCGGCCTCCGGGGCAGTTCCAGGGACTCAAGATCAGCGGCCAGTACGGCCACGCACTGATCGCGCCGACTTCCCTGATCCCGGCGGGTTATATGGCGGTCGTCGCGGTGGGTGGCCCCACCCCGGTGATCGACCTGCGGGAGCACGCCCGGTTCGGCGGACTGCGGCTCATCCGCGGCAACCAGCCGGACTATCCCCTTGTCTCGGCCTATTACGTGCACGGCGTAGGCGCCGGCGTTAGGCAGCGGGGCGCGGCTGCGGTCATACAGGTGACCGCTGGCGCCTACACGCCGCCGACCTTCTGAGAGACCCCGGCCCGGCGGGGGGTTCCGTGACC
>JALYMZ010000219.1 GCA_030773435.1 Actinomycetota bacterium
GGTCCACGCATGCGGCGCAGCGGCGGACCGGGCCGGAGTCCGCCCCGGGCGGCGGCTCGCGGTGGACGGGCGGGTGAACCGTGGGCTCGGCCATGGCGGCTCCTTCGCGGGACGGGCGTCACCCCCATGATGGTGTTCGGAGCCGCGGTCGCCAGAGGCGGCGGCGCCGCCACGGCAAATCGTTATCGAGCCGCCGCGACGGCGGACCGGCGCCCGCGACCGGCCAGCACCGGCGCGAGGAACCGGCCGGTGTGGCTTTCGGGGTGGGCGGCCACCTGCTCCGGCGTACCCTCGGCGACCACGACGCCGCCACCCGTACCGCCTTCCGGACCCAGGTCGACCAGCCAGTCGGCGGTCTTGATGACGTCGAGGTTGTGCTCGATGACGATCACGGTGTTGCCCTGGTCGACCAGGCGGCCGAGCACACCGAGGAGCTTGCGGATGTCCTCGAAGTGCAGCCCCGTGGTCGGCTCGTCGAGCACGTAGACCGTGCGGCCGGTGGAGCGCTTCTGCAGCTCCGAGGCCAGCTTCACCCGCTGCGCCTCACCACCGGACAGCGTCGGCGCCGGCTGGCCCAGCCGCACGTAGCCGAGGCCGACGTCGACCAGCGTGCGCAGGTGCCGGGAGATCGCCGGGATCGCCGCGAAGAACTCCACCGCCTCCTCGATCGCCATGTCGAGGATCTCGGCGACGGTGCGCCCCTTGTAGTGCACCTCGAGCGTCTCGCGGTTGTAGCGCGCGCCGTGGCACACCTCGCATGGCACGTAGACGTCGGGGAGGAAGTTCATCTCGATCTTGAGCGTCCCGTCACCGCAGCAGGCCTCGCAGCGCCCGCCCTTGACGTTGAACGAGAACCGTCCGGGGAGGTAGCCGCGGATCTTCGCCTCCGGGGTCTGCGCGAACAGCCTGCGGATGTGGTCGAACACGCCGGTGTAGGTAGCCGGGTTGGACCGGGGTGTGCGGCCGATCGGTGACTGGTCGACGTGGATCACCTTGTCGACGTGCTCGACACCGGTGATCGAGCGGTGCCGGCCGGGGATGTCCCGGGCGTTGTAGATCCTGCGGGCCAGCGCCTTGTAGAGGATGTCGTTGACGAGTGTCGACTTGCCGGAGCCGGAGACCCCGGTGACGGCCACCAGCAGCCCGAGCGGGAACGTGACGTCGATGCCGCGCAGGTTGTGCTCGCGGGCGCCCCGCACGGTCAGCCGACGTCCGGGCGTGACCGGGCGGCGGGTCGCCGGAACCGGTATCTCCCGGTGGCCGGCGAGGTAGGCGCCGGTGAGCGAGTCGCCGTGTTCGAGCAGCTCCTGCACCGTGCCCGACACGACGATCTGCCCGCCGTGCTCCCCGGCGCCTGGCCCGATGTCGACGACCCAGTCGGCGGTGCGGATGGTGTCCTCGTCGTGCTCGACGACGATCAGCGTGTTGCCGAGGTCGCGGAGCCGCAGCAGGGTCTCGATCAGCCGGTGGTTGTCGCGCTGGTGCAACCCGATCGAGGGCTCGTCGAGGACGTAGAGCACGCCGACCAGGCCGGCGCCGATCTGGGTGGCCAGCCGGATGCGCTGCGCCTCGCCACCGGACAGCGAGCCCGACGCCCGGTCGAGGGTGAGGTAGTCCAGCCCGACGTCGAGCAGGAACCGGAGCCGCTCGTTGATCTCCTTGAGCACCCGCTCGGCGATCTGTCGCTCCCGTGGCGACAGGTCGAGCTCGCGGAGGAAGCCGGCGGCGTCTGCGACCGGCATCGCGGTCACCTCGGCGATGTTCTTGCCACCGACCGTCACCGCCAGCGAGACCGGCTTGAGCCGGGACCCCGCGCAGCCCAGGCACGGCACCTCGCGCATGAAGCCCTCGAAGCGCTCGCGGCTGGTGTCGCTCTCGGCCTCCGCGTGCCGGCGCTCGACGTACGGTATGGCGCCCTCGAACGTCGAGTAGTACGACCGCTCGCGGCCGTAGCGGTTGGCGTAGCGCACGTGCACCTTGGTGGGGTGTCCGCGCAGCAGCGCGGTGCGCGCCCGGGCGGGCAGGCTGGCGAACGGCATCGACGTGCTGAACCGCAGCTCCTCGGCCAGCGCGTCGACGAGCCGGCCGAAGTACTCCGAGACGTGGGCCGACGCCCACGGCGAGATCGCGCCTTCGTCCAGCGACTTCGACGGGTCCGGTACGACGAGCTCGGGGTCGACCTCCATGCGGGTGCCGATCCCGTGGCAGTCGGTGCAGGCGCCGTACGGCGAGTTGAACGAGAACGACCGCGGCTCGAGCTCCTCGAACGACAGGTCGTCGTAGAGGCAGGCGAGGTGCTCTGAGAACGTGCGCTCGCGGTGCGGGTCGTCGGCGGCCAGGTCGACGAAGTCGAGCGTCACCAGCCCGCCGGAGAGCCCGAGCGCGGTCTCGACCGAGTCGGTCAGCCGCCGCTTCGCCGACTCCTTGACCTGCAGCCGGTCGACGACGACCTCGATGGTGTGCTTCTGCTGCTTGTTGAGCGTGGGAGGCTCGGTCAGCTGGTGCAGGACGCCGTCGACCCGGACCCGGGAGAAGCCCTGAGTCTGCAGCTGCCGGAACAGGTCGGCGTACTCCCCCTTGCGGCCGCGAACGATCGGCGCGAGCACCTGGAAGCGGCTGCCCGGCTCGAGCTCGAGCACCCGGTCGACGATCTGCTGCGGTGTCTGCCGTGCGATCGGCCGGCCGCACTTGGGGCAGTGCGGACGCCCGGCGCGGGCGAACAGCAGCCGCAGGTAGTCGTAGACCTCGGTGATCGTGCCGACCGTCGAGCGGGGGTTGCGCGACGTCGACTTCTGGTCGATGGAGACCGCCGGGGAGAGGCCCTCGATGAAGTCCACGTCGGGCTTGTCCATCTGCCCGAGGAACTGCCGGGCGTACGCCGACAGGCTCTCGACGTAGCGGCGCTGCCCCTCGGCGAAGATCGTGTCGAAGGCCAGGCTGGACTTGCCGGACCCGGACAGGCCGGTGAACACGATCAGCGCGTCGCGAGGCAGGTCGAGCGAGACGTCCTTGAGGTTGTGCTCCCGCGCACCGCGAACGATCAGCTGCTCGGCCACCCGGGAATGGTAGCCGCGGGCTCGGACAACGTCCGCGGACTTGTCAGGGGACCGGCATGACGACACCGCCCTTCGGCGGTCAGGGGCGGCGGAGCTCGGGGAGCACCTCGTCGCGGTACAGCCGCATCATCCCGTCGTAGTGCGGTCCCATGTTGGCGACGTACCCCTCGTCGTACCCGGCCTCGACGTAGGTGCGCAGCTGGTCCACGTGCGCGCCGGCGTCCGGCCCGCAGGTCACCGCCGACCGGGTCATCTCCGGGGTGACCAGCTGTGCGACCTGCTCGAAGTGGCGCGGCGACGGCAGTACCTGCGCGGCCTCGCCCGGGATGCCGCTGGTCCCCCACCGCCGGTGCGCGATCTGGACCGCGGTCTCCTCGTCCGCGGCGTAGCACACCTTCGTGCCGCCCTGCATCGGCTTGTCCGGGCCGGCGAGCTCGCGGAACCGCCGCAGTAGGTCGGCGTCGGGCGAGGTGCCGATGTAGCCGTCCCCGATCCGGGCGGCGACCTCCACCGCCTTGGGGCCGAATGCCGAGACGTACACCGGCGGCGGCTGCTCGGGGAGCGTGTAGATCCGCGCGGTGTCCACGGTGTAGTGACGCCCCCGATGGGACACGAACTCGCCGGACCACAGCGCCCGCATGACCTGCACCGCCTCCTCGAGCATCTCCAGGCGCACGTCGACGGTCGGCCAGGGGTCACCGAGGATGTGCTCGTTCAGCGCCTCACCGCTGCCGACGCCGAGGGTGAAGCGTCCCTCGTGCAGTGCCGCACTGGTGGCCGCCGCCTGCGCGACCACGGCCGGATGGACACGGACGGTCGGGCAGGTCACCGCGGTGGTGACCGGCAGCCGGCAGGCCTGCGCCAGCGCGCCGATCACCGACCAGACGAACGGGCTCTGCCCCTGGGCGTCGTTCCAGGGGTGGTAGTGGTCGCTGCCCGATGCCCGGTCGGCGCACCCTCAACCACCCGGTCGGTCGCCGGACGCGCCTGCCGTCCGTCAGCGACCCAGCGCCTCGGCGACGACGCGGAGGTCGGCGACGATGCCGTCGAAC
>JALYMZ010000220.1 GCA_030773435.1 Actinomycetota bacterium
CGACAAGCGCAAGGCGTTCGCCGACCAGCCGTACTGGGGGCGGCCGGTCCCCGGCTGGGGTGAGGAGCGGCCGGCCGTCCTGGTCGTGGGTCTGGCGCCGGCGGCACACGGCGGCAACCGCACCGGGCGCATCTTCACCGGCGACCGCTCCGGCGACTGGCTGTTCGCCGCGCTGCACAGAGCCGGCCTGGCCGCGCAACAGAGCAGCCTGCACGCCGGCGACGGCCAGCGGCTCATCCGCACCCGCATGGTGGCGGCCGTGCGCTGCGCACCACCGGACAACAAGCCGACGACCGCCGAGCGGGACACCTGCGCACCGTGGCTGCACCGGGAGGTGGAGCTGGTCGCCGGCAGCGTCCGGTCCGTCGTCTGCCTGGGGTCCTACGCCTGGGCGGCGGCCCTGCGCGCCTTCCGGGCTCTCGGGTACGCCGTGCCGCGGCCGCAGCCGCGTTTCGGCCACGGCGCCGAGGCCGTGGTGCATGACCCGGCCGGGTGCGCAGTGGCCCTGTGGGGCTGCTTCCACCCCAGCCAGCAGAACACGTTCACCGGAAAGCTGACCGAGCCCATGCTGGACGCCGTACTGCAGCGGGCCCGGGAGCATGCCGAGCGTCACGTTTCCTGACCGCCCGCGGCGGAACGATCCCAGGCAGCGGCGGGACCCCGGTTGCCGCAGAAGGCCGGGCGCCGCGCGGAGAGGTGGACGACCGCGACATGACGACCCCGCACATCCTGATCGCCGGTGGCGGCTACGTCGGCATGTACACCGCGCTCGGGCTGCAGAAGCGGCTGCGCCGCGGGGAGGCACGGGTGACCGTGGTCGACCCGCGGCCGACGATGACCTACCAGCCGTTCCTGCCGGAGGCCTCCGCCGGCAGCCTCGAGCCGCGGCACGTCGTCGTACCGCTGCGGCGCACGCTGCGCGGCTGCGGCGTGATCACCGGCCGGGTGGAGGCTCTGGACCACGCCCGCAAGGTCGCCACCATCGCCCCCCGCGAGGGCAGGCCCTACGAGCTGGCCTACGACATCTTCGTGTGCGCCCTCGGGTCGGTGGCGCGGACGCTGCCGATCCCCGGCCTGGCCGAGCAGGCCGTCGGGTTCAAGCAGATCGAGGAGGCCATCCACCTGCGCAACTGCGTCCTGGACCGGCTCGACGCGGCCGGGTCGACCGCGGACGACGACGTGCGTCGGCGCGCGCTGACCTTCGTGTTCGTCGGCGGCGGGTACGCCGGCATAGAGGCGCTGGGCGAGCTGGAGGACATGGCCCGCTACGCCACCCGGTACTACGACGACGTCAGCCCGGCCGACCTGCGGTGGGTGCTGGTCGAGGCGGCCGACCGGATCCTGCCCGAGGTCGGCGAGGACATGGGCCGCTACACCCTCGACCAGCTGCGCGAGCGCGGCATCGAGGTGCTGCTGCAGACCCGGCTGGAGTCGTGCGTCGACGGCTTCGTCGAGCTTTCCGACGGCGAAAAGTTCGAGGCCGACACGATCGTGTGGACGGCCGGGGTGAAGGCGAACCCGGTGCTGCAGCGGACCGACCTGCCGCTGGACGAGCGGGGCCGGGTCAAGGCGCGGCCCGACCTCACGGTCGAGGGGCGGCCGGACGCGTGGGCGGCCGGCGACTGCGCCGCCGTACCGGACCTGGCGAACCCCGGCCAGCTGTGCAGTCCCAGCGCCCAGCACGCGGTGCGCCAGGCCGGCGTGCTCGCCGCGAACATCGTGCGGTCGCTGCGGGGGGAGCCGCTGCAGGACTACCGGCACAAGCATGCCGGCTCGGTGGCCAGTCTCGGCCTGCACAAGGGAGTCGCGCAGGTGTACGGCGTCAAGCTCAAGGGCTGGCCGGCGTGGTTCATGCACCGCACGTACCACATGTCGCGGATGCCGACGCTGAACAAGAAGGTCCGGGTGGTGCTGGACTGGACGCTGTCGCTGTTCTTCCGTCGCGAGGTCGTCTCGCTCGGCTCGCTGCAGCGGGCCCGCGAGGAGTTCGAGCGCGCCAGCGGCTGACCCGCCGCCGTAGGATCGGAACGCTCGGCTCGGGCACCGGCACCATGGGCCGACTGGCCCCTGTAGACCAACTGGTAGAGTCGCCGCTCTTAAACAGCGGACAGTGTGGGTTCGACTCCCACCGGGGGCACGGCGGGGCTCGACCCGCGATGTCCGGGCGGCTGGCAGGCTCGGCCGGAATCCCCGCTGCAACGCAGTCGTTGTAGCAGGTGAGCGACCGCTACGATCGGCGTCAGGACCTCATCCTGAGGTCATGGAGGAGACCATGCACAGCAGCAACCCCGTCTTCGCGCGCAGCGACGGCTTCAACGGCCGCAGCGCCGCCCCGCAGGCACCTTCCTACGGCTACCCGACCTACCCCGGCGCCGGCCCCAGCTACGGCTACGGCCAGCCGCGGCCCGGCTACACCGACCCGTCCACCTGGCAGACCGGCGGACCGGTCGGTGGTCCGCCCGGCGCGCCGACCGTCGACCAGGGCCGGATGACCATCGACACGGTGGTCCAGAAGACCGGCGTCACGCTGCTGCTGCTCGTGCTGTCCGCGGCAGCGACCTGGAACTTCCTGCCCGACCGGCTGCTCGCGCCGGCGTGGATCGGTGCCGCGCTGGTCGGCATCGGGCTGGCGTTCGCGGTGTCGTTCAAGCGCGCGGTCAACCCCGGCCTGGTGGTGGCGTACGCGCTCGTCGAGGGCATCTTCATCGGCGCGGCCAGCAAGTTCTTCGAGTACATGTGGCCCGGCATCGTCCTCAACGCGGTCCTCGGCACGGTGGTCGCGTTCGCGTCGACGCTGGCGGCGTACAAGTTCTTCAACATCCAGGTCAGCCCGAAGTTCCGCAAGTTCGTGACGATCGCGGTGCTCGGCTTCTTCGCCGTGGTCATGCTCGACTTCGTGCTGTCGCTGTTCGGGGCCAGCTTCGGCTTCAACGCGCTCGAGGGTCCGCTCGCCCTGCCGGTCACGCTGATCGGGCTGGCGCTGGGGATCTTCATGCTGATCCTCGACTTCGACTACGTCGAGCAGGGGGTGGCTGCCGGGCTGCCGGAGCGCGAGTCGTGGCGGGCCGCGTTCGGGCTGACCGTGACGCTGGTGTGGATCTACATCGAGATGCTGCGGCTGCTCGCGATCCTGCGCGGCAACGAGTAACGCGGCGCCGTAGCGCTGGACAACGACGGCCCCCGGAGCAACAACCGGGGGCCGTCGGTCGTGTTGGCGTCACTCGAAGGCGCGGGCCGCCTTGCGCAGGTTGTGCTCGTGTACGATCGCGGTCGCGTGGCCGTGCGAGAGGCCGTACTCGTCGCGCAGCCAGCTCACCCGCTCGTCGAACCTCAGCATGCCCGGGCCCTGGTCGATCCGACCGAACCACTCCTTCAGCTCACGTCCGGTGGCCGAGGGGATGCGCTCGACCAGTTGGCGATGTGTCTCTTCGGAGTGGTGCAGGGCCATGGTTGCCTCCCACGGGGTCGGTCGTTCGTAGCACGAGGGTGCCCCATGGGCCGCAGCGGCACAAGGGGTCAGCCGAGCGCGTCGGCGTGTTGCCCGGTGGCTTCGGAGGTGGGCTCCACCCGGTCGACGTCGGGCAGCGGCCGGCGGCGGCGGTGCCGCAGCGACGCCCACAGGCCGAGCGGGCCGCGCTGGCGTCCGGCGATTTCCGTGGGCGCCACCTCCGTACCCGCGGCGCGTACCGCCTCCGCTGCGGCGTACGACACCGGCAGCACCCCCTCCCCGCGGTAGGTTTCGGGGATCTCCTCGCCCTCCGCGGTGAGGCCGATAGCGGCGCCCAGCGTCTGCAGCACCGCCGTCGCCAGGCTGGCGTAGCCGGCGGCCGACGGGTGGAACCGGTCGGGACCGAAGAGCTGCGTCGGCGCGGCGTCGAACTCCGGCCCGAGGAGCGACCCCAGCGACACCGAGCGGCCACCCGCCTCCACCACGACGATCGTCTGCGCCGCGGCGAGCCGCCGGCTCCACAGCCGGGCGACCTGACGCAACGGCGGCGCGATGGGCCGCACCGTGCCGAGGTCGGGGCAGGTGCCGACGACGACCTCGCAGCCGGCGGCACGCAACCGGCGTACCGCCTGCTGCAGGTAGCGCACCGACTCCGACGGCCGCACGGTGTGGGTCACGTCGTTCGCACCGACGATGACCACGGCGACCTCCGGGCGCGCCGCCAGAGCCCGGTCGATCTGCCGGTCCAGGTGCTGGGACTCCGCGCCCACCGCCGCGGCCACGACGACCCGCACCGGACGCTGCGCGAGGTCGGCGAGTCCGGCCGCGAGCAGGGCGCCGATGTCTGGTCGGGGTCGTCCATGCCGTAGCCACAGGCGGCGGAGTCCCCGAGCACGGCGAGTCGGATCGGCCGGCCGGACAGCCCGCGTCCGTATAGGCCGCTGGAGTCCGGTGGCTGTGGGCCGCGCGGGCCGATCGTGCGCCGGGCCAGCCGGGCCTGGGCCCGCAGCAGCCCGTAGAAGGAGCCGCCGAACAGCCCTAGTCCGCCGCCCCCGAACGCCGCCGTCGCCGCCAGCCTGCGCGCCGCGGCTGCCTTGCCCACCCGCGCCCCTTTCCTGCTCATACCAATAATTTGTGGCTCCAATGTAGGACAGGCCTACGCTGTCGCCGTGGACTACGTCGACTCCCTCCTCGACCTGGTCGGCAACACCCCGCTGCTGCGGCTGCACAACGTCACCGACGGCGCCCGTGCCACCGTGCTGGCCAAGGTGGAGTACCTCAATCCCGGCGGCAGCGTGAAGGACCGCATCGCCCTGCGCATGGTGGAGGCGGCGGAGGCCGACGGGCTGCTGAAACCAGGCGGCACGATCGTGGAGCCGACCTCGGGCAACACCGGCGTCGGGCTGGCGATGGTGGCACAGGCGCGGGGCTACCGGTGCGTGTTCGTCTGCCCCGACAAGGTGAGCGAGGACAAGCGCAACGTGCTCAAGGCGTACGGCGCTCGAGTCGTCGTGTGCCCGACCGCGGTGGAGCCGGAGCACCCGGACTCCTACTACTCGGTCTCCGACCGGCTCGTCCGCGAGGTCGACGGCGCCTGGAAGCCTGATCAGTACTCCAACCCGAACAACCCCCGCTCGCACTACGAGCAGACGGGCCCCGAGCTGTGGAAGCAGACCCAGGGCCGCATCACCCACTTCGTCGCAGGCGTCGGGACCGGCGGCACGATCAGCGGTGCCGGGCGCTACCTCAAGGAGGTCAGCGGCGACCGGGTGCAGGTCGTCGGCGCCGACCCGGAGGGCTCGGTGTACTCCGGCGGCACCGGGCGCCCCTACCTGGTCGAGGGGGTCGGGGAGGACTTTTGGCCGAGCACCTACGACCGGGGGGTCGCCGACCGCATCATCGCGGTCTCCGACAAGGACTCCTTCGTCACCACCCGTCGGCTGGCCCGGGAGGAGGCGCTGCTGGTGGGCGGGTCCTCGGGCATGGCGGTGGCCGCGGCCGTCCGGCTGGCGGCCGAGGTCGACGACCATGACGCGGTGCTCGTCGTGCTGCTGCCCGACGGCGGCCGGGGCTATCTCGGCAAGGTGTTCGACGACAGGTGGCTGGCGCACTACGGGTTTATGCCACCGGCCGCGGAGCGCACGGTCGGCGAGGTGCTGCGCGGCAAGCGCGGCGAACTGCCGGCGCTGGTGCACACCCACCCCAACGAGACCATCGCCGAAGCGGTGCAGATCCTGCGCGAGTACGCCGTGTCGCAGATGCCGGTGGTGCGGGCCGAGCCGCCGGTGATGGCGGCGGAGGTGGCCGGCTCGGTGGTGGAGCGCGACCTGCTCGACGCGCTGTACGCCGGCCGCGCCCGGCTGGCCGACCGAGTGGAGAAGCACATGTCGCCGCCGCTGCCGTCCATCGGCGCCGGCGAGCCGGTCAGCGACGCGGTGGCGATGCTGCAGCGGGCGGACGCGTTGATGGTGCTGGAGGACGGCAAGCCGATCGGCGTGGTCACCCGCCAGGACCTGCTCGGGTCCCTCGCCGGCACCTGACCCGCCGGGAAGGGCGCGGGTCAGCCGGTGTCGGCGTCGGGGCCGTCGACCACGGCGGACCACGGCCACCCGTCCTGTGCGACGAACTCGTGCAGCCGGCGGCGGCGGGGCGCGGACCGGTCGTAGGCCTCGCTCACGTGTTCGCGGTCGAGCAGCGGGATCCCCGCCTGAGCCAGCGGCGACAGGTCCGGCACGGGCGGGACGTCCTCGCGGTCCGGCCGCCCGGCCCGCCCGGCCGTGGCGAGCAGGTCGTCGACTGCACGGCGGATCGGCAGCAACGCGCCGAGGGCGGGGCGTGCGTCGGGGTGCACGGCGCAGAGCAGGACCGTCACGGCCTCGTCGAGGGCGGCCACCCGGGCCGGGAACGCCGTCCGTGGCGACGTGGTGTGGAAGTAGTGCAGGACCGGGTACGTCGGGTGCCGCTCGACTGTCGTGAGCAGCGCCGGCGTGAGCGCCTTCAGGTCGCTCTGCAGGGAGTCGAGGGAGCCGTGGTACCAGGCGGTCTGCACGATTGCTACGGCGTTGCCGCCCATGCCCCAGACGGCGGCCGCCTGGCGGCGGCGCTCCACCGCGGCGCTCATCACCGGCAGCAGGTAGGTGATGGCCAACGTCACGCTGAACAGCCCGTGCAGGCTGACCAGCGGCGTGATCAGCTTCCACCCCGCGGTGGCTGGGACGAAGTCACCGACCCCGAGCGTGAACAGCGTAAAGCCGGTGAAGTAGACCAGGTCCACCGGCGTGGCCGGGGACCCGGACCTGCTCACGATGCCGTCGGAGTCGGCCGCGAACACCAGGGTCCAGCCGGCCCACAGCAGCACCACCCACACGGCGACGGTCAGCAGCAGGATCACCGTTCCGGCTGACGCCAACAGCGCGCCGTCGGGTCGCGACGACCGCCGGGCGGCACGCCACAGCGCGGAGGACAGCCGGCGCGTCACCGGGCCGCCACCGGCCGCCGGGGCCAGGGTGGTCCGCAGTGTGTCGTAGGTCCCCAGCCCGAGCAAGGCTGCGCCGAGGACGCCGGCCAGCACCGCCACGGGCGTCGTCACGGCTCCGACTCCGTGACCGGTTGCCGCTCGGCTCTGGGGTCACGAGCTCTCGACGCCCGCCGGTAGACCCGCAGGCCGACAGACGACGTGACACCGTGCGCGACCGTGCTCGCCGCGACGACCAGCGCCCCGGCGCCGAGGACCGTGACGTCGACCCCCAGCCGCTCGACCTCCAACGTCAGGTAGAACAGGGCGGACACGCCCACCGGTCCGAACCAGCCGAGGTACGTCGCGTCCGGCGCCGCCAGCCGCAGCGGTCGCGCGAGGGCTAGCAGCACCGGCAGCCGCCGGAGCACCAGCACCGCGACGACGAACACGAGGCCTCGCCAGCCCAGGTCCTGCCAGGCGTCCCACGGCAACGCCGCACCCAACAGCAGGAACAGCGGCAGCACCAGAAACTGGTTGACGGCCTCGTCGATCCGCACTGCCCCGGCACGCTCGCCGCCGGTGCTGACCTTGTTGAACGCCAGCCCGGCGACGAAGACGGCGAGCACCCCGTCGACGTGCAGCAGCCCCGAGACACCCAGCACGGCGAGCGCGAGCAGGATCGTGAAGAGCAGCGCGGGTCCGGGCTCGACCGAGCCGTGCTCCTCCCCGGCGCGCAGCGCGC
>JALYMZ010000221.1 GCA_030773435.1 Actinomycetota bacterium
GCCCACGTCGGCGGCCGCGACGCCCACGGGCCGCGTGCCGCGGTCCGGGTCCGGCTGCGGCAGCCGCCGCCGCTGGAGACGCCGATGTCGGTCGTCGTCGACGAGGACCCGGCCGGCGCGATGCGGCTGCTCTTCGGTGGCGCACTGATCGCGGACGCCGCGCCGGCGGCACTGGATGCCCAGCCGGTGGAGGCGGTCACCCCGGGCGCGGCCGAGGGGGCCGAGGCGTCGTACCCCGGTCTCACGCAGCATCCGTTCCCGACCTGCTTCACCTGCGGACCGCAGCGCGGCGACGGCGACGGGCTGCGGCTGCGACCCGGGCGCCTCCACGACGGACGCACCGCCTGCACCTGGGTGCCGCATTTCTCCCTGGCCGGCGGCGACGGCAGACACGTGCGCGACGAGTTCGTCTGGGCGGCGCTGGACTGCCCCGGCGGCTGGACCGCCGACCTCGCCGGCCGGCCACTGGTGCTCGGCACGATCACCGCTCAGGTCGACGCGTCGGCGGAGGTCGGCGAACGGCACGTCGTGATGGGCCGGCTGCTCGGCCAGGAGGGGAGGCGCACGTTCACCGCGACCACGGTCTACGACTCCGACGGCCGCGTGGTGGGACGTGCGGAGCACACCTGGGTGGCGGTGGACCCGCGGACGTTCGCCGACGGGCCGGCCGAGCGGACCCCGAGGACCCGCCTGTGACACCGCACGGCAGCGGTCAGTTCGACCGAGGCCGCACCCTCCGGGAAGGACCCCCGTGCCCAAGCGCCCCTGGTGGCAGGACGCCGTCTGCTACGAGATCTACGTCCGCAGCTTCGCCGACGCCGACGGGGACGGCGTAGGCGACCTCGCCGGAATCACCTCACGCATGCCCTACCTGGCCCGGCTGGGGGTGGACGCAGTGTGGCTCACGCCGTTCTACCCCTCACCGCAGGTCGACCACGGCTACGACGTCGCCGACTACCGCGACGTCCATCCGCTCTTCGGTGACCTCGGCGACTTCGACACGCTGCTGGCCGCGGCCCACCAACACCGGCTCCGCGTGGTCGTCGACATCGTGCCGAACCACACCTCCAGCGAGCATCACTGGTTCCGCGCGGCGCTGGCGGCCGCGCCGGGCAGCCGCGAGCGGGCCCGGTACATCTTCCGGCCGGGTCGCGGCCGGACCGGCTCCCGCCCGCCGAACCGCTGGCGGTCGCGCTTTGGCGGCCCGGCGTGGACCCGCGTCGCCGACGGCGAGTGGTACCTGCACCTCTTCGACGCCGGACAGCCCGACCTCAACTGGGAGAACCCGGAGGTCGGTGACGAGTTCGAGGACATCTTGCGGTTCTGGCTCCGACGTGGCGTGGACGGGTTCCGCATCGACGTGGCGCACGGGCTGGTAAAGGCCGCTGGGCTGCCCGACGTCCGCCGCGGCGCGCCGCTGCCACAGTGGGACCGGCCAGAGGTGCACGACGTCTACCGTCGCTGGCGCAAGGTGCTCGACTCCTACCCCGGCGACAGGGTGGCGGTGGCCGAGGCCTGGGTCTCCGGTCCGGAGGCGATGGCCCGCTACCTGCGCCCCGACGAGCTGCAGCAGGCGTTCAACTTCCACTGGCTGCTGGCGCCGTGGTCCGCCGCGGCGTTCCGCCGCGTCATCGTCGCGACGCTGGCCGCCACCAGCCCGGTCGGTGCGGCCCCCACCTGGGTGCTCAGCAACCACGACGTCGTGCGGCACGTCAGCCGGTACGGCGGCGGGCCGCGCGGCCTCGCTCGTGCCAAGGCCGCGACGCTGGCCATGCTGGCGCTGCCCGGGTCGGCCTACCTGTACGCCGGCGAGGAGCTCGGGCTGCCGCAGGTCGACGTGCCGGAGCACGCCCGCCAGGACCCGGTGTACCGGCGCGGCGGCCGCACCGGCCGGGACGGCTGCCGGGTACCGATCCCCTGGTCGGGCGACACCGCGCCGTACGGGTTCGGGCCGCCCGCAAGCGCACCGACCTGGCTGCCGCAGCCGGCGTGCTGGGGCTCACTCAGCGTCGCGGCGCAGGAGGCCGACCCCCATTCCACGCTGCGCTTCTACCGCCGGGCGCTGGCGACGCGGCGGCGCCTGGCCGGCGGCCTCGGCACCGGCGTCACGCTGCTCGACACGCCCCCGGGCGTGCTGGCGTTTCGCCGGGAGCCCGGGCTGGTCTGCGTGCTCAACTGCGGTCACCGCCGCACGCCGGTCGGGCGGTACGGCGAGGTGGTCGTCGCCTCCGGACACCACGAGCAGGTCGTGGAGGGCTGGTTGCCCACCGACACCTGCGCCTGGTTCTCTCACGGCTCCGGGTCACGGGCGTCGTAGCGCAGGAACCGCCGCTGCAGCAGCCCGGCCGCGACGACTGCAACCATGCAGGTCGCGCCGCCGGTCACCAGCGCGGCCCGCTCACCGACCACGCTCGCCAGCGAGCCGAGCACGAACTCCCCCAGCCGTGGTCCGCCGGCGACGACCACGATGAACACGCCCTGCAGCCGTCCGCGCAGCGCGTCGGGGGCCGCCGTCTGCAGAATCGTAAGGCGGTACGCCGCACTCACCATGTCGGCGGCCCCGGACAGCGCCAGGAACGCCAGCGCCACCCACAGCGCACCGGCGAATCCCACCGCCGCCACCGCGGCGCCGTACAGCACCACCGCGGCCACGATGGCCAGCCCGTGCCGGTGCACCCGACTGATCCAGCCGGACACCGCGAACGCCAGCAGCGCGCCCGCCGCCGGCGCGCCCTGCATGAGGCCGACCGCGCCGGTGCTACCGAAGGCGAGCACCGCCAGCGCCGGGAACAGTGCCCGCGGCTGCGCGAAGACCATCGCGCACAGGTCGGCGACGAACGACATGCGCAGGTTCGGTGCCTGCCGCAGGAAGCGCAGCCCCTCGCGCACCGACGCCAGCCCGGCCCGGCGCACGTCACCCTGCGGCGGCACTGGAGGCAGCCGGAGCAGGGCGTAGAGCGCGGCGGTGAACGTCACCACGTCGACGGCGTACGCCGCGGCGTAGCCCTGCCAGGCGATGAGGAACGCACCCACCACGGGGCCGACCGTGAAGCCGAGGTTGAACGACGCCGAGGACAGCGCGTTCGCCGCCGGCAGCAGGTCGGCCGGCAGCAGCCGCGGGATGATCGCCGACCGGGCCGGGCTGTTGACCGCGTAGCAGCCGCCCTGCAGCGCCACGATCCCGTACAGCACGCCCACCGACTCCAGCGACAGCAGCGCGTGTACGAGCAGGGCGACGGACAGCAGCCACAGCCCGGTGGAGGCGGCCAGGGCCAGCCGCCGCCGGTCCACCGCGTCCGCGATCGCGCCGCCGTACACCCCGAACACCACCAGCGGCACCAGCGAGAACAGGCCGACCAGCCCGACCGCGAACGACGAGCCGGTCAGGTCGTACACCTGGATGGCGACCGCCACCGTCGTCATCTGCTGGCCGAGCTGTGACACGGTACTGCCGAACCACAGCCGCCGGTAGTCGGCGGACGCCTGCAGCGGCCGGATGTCGGTGGTGACCGCCCGAAGCCGCCGGCGCAGGCGCGCGCGGGCCGACGCCTCCGCTGCGGTCGTCGGGGTCGGCACGCGCGTCACTGTGCCACGCGCGCCGACACCCGGCCGCAACCTGGTTGTGCAGCGCCGGGCGCGACCGTACCCTCTGCGGTACACGGGAAAGGAGGTGGTCCAGCAGATGCATTCGTTGCGGACTCGTGAGGTGGCTGCTCGCTAGCAGCTCCACCGGCCACGCCGCCGGAAGCGGCTGGCAACTCCACAGCAGTCACCCGACCCGCGGGCGCGCCGGACAGTCCCCCGGCTCCCTGTCAGCGCGACAGGCCCCGCGGGTCGCTGCATGTCCGGCGCGTTACGAGGTCAGGGTGCCAGCCGCTCGATCGACCACCCGGCGCCGTGCCGGCGGTAGCAGAGCCGGTCGTGCATGCGATCAGCGCGCCCCTGCCAGAACTCGACCGTGTGCGGGCGCACCAGATAGCCGCCCCAGTGGGCCGGCCGGGGTACGGCGGTGCCGTCCGGCCAGCGCGCCGCCACCTCGTCGTACGCCTGCTCCAGCGCCTCGCGGTCGGCGACGACGGAGGACTGGGCGGACGCCCAGGCGCCCAGCTGGGCGCCGCGCGGCCGGCCGGCGAAGTAGGCGTCGCTGACCGCGGACGGCAGCCGCTCAGCGTGCCCCTCGACGCGCACCTGCCGCTCCAGGGCGTGCCACGGGAACAGCAGCGCACAGCGGGGCTCGGCCGCCAACGCGCGCGCCTTGCGGGAGCGGTAGTTGGTGTAGAACACGAGCCCGTCGACGAGCAGGCCCTTCAGCAGCACGGCACGGGACGACGGCTGGCCGTCGGGGTCAACGGTCGACAGCACCATGGCGTTCGGCTCGTGCAGCTCGGCCAGGTGGGCCTCGCGCAGCCACTGACGCAGCTGCGCGACCGGGTCCGCGAGGACGCCGTCCACGTCCAGCCCCCCGGTGGTGTACTCCCGCCGCCAGAACGCCAGCGTGTCGTCGTCCACCCGGCCGACCCTAGGGCAGGACGACCGCGGCGGGACCTGAGAACAGCGGGTCAGCCCAGCGCGGTGCCGCAGCCGGCGCAGAACCGGGCGTCCGCGGCGTTCGCGGTCTGGCAGTGGGCGCACGAGCGCGCCAGCGACTGGCCGCAGTCGTCGCAGAACCTCGCCCGCGCGTCGTTCCGCGACCCGCAGCCCGCGCAGCGCACGGCACCCTCGCCGACTCCGAGGTAGTCCATGGTGTCGCGGGCGGTGGGCGCCAGCTCGCCGGCGGCGTAGCGGGCTGCCGCGCCCCCGAAGCCCGCCTGCAGCAGCCACCCGCCGACCGCGACCAGCGGCAGCCCGACGAACGCCATCCAGAACCGGTCCGGCGACTCGAAGCTGCCCGCCGCCGCGAACAGCGAAGTCACACCGAGCACGGTGAGCAGCAGCCCGACCACGAGCACCGCCACACCGAGCACGCGGAACGTCGTACGCAGGCCGGCCTGATTGCGTGAGCCCGGCGGAGGTGTCGTCATGGCCGGGACCCTAACCGACGCCGTGCCACAATGAGCGCCGCTGACCGCGCCGCCACGGACACCGGCACACCGACCGCCGACGCCGAGGAAACCTCGTGACCGACGCCCAGATCACCATCCCCGCCTCCCTGCTTCCCGCCGACGGGCGGTTCGGGTCCGGCCCGTCGAAGGTCCGGCCCGAGGGCGTGCGTGCACTGGCGACGCAGGGTGCCGCACTCCTCGGCACGTCGCACCGGCAGACGCCGGTCAAAGGGCTGGTCGACCGCGTGCGTGCCGGCCTGGCCGAGCTGTTCTCGCTGCCCGCCGGCTACGAGGTCGTCCTCGGCAACGGCGGCACGACCGCGTTCTGGGACGCCGCCACCTTCGGCCTGATCCGGCAGCGCAGCCAGCACCTGTCGTTCGGCGAGTTCTCGGCGAAGTTCGCTACGGCGGTGCGGAGTGCACCGTTCCTCGCTGCGCCGGGCGTGGTCACCTCGCCGCCGGGCACACGGCCGGTGCCGCGCGCCGAGCCAGGGATCGACGTCTACGCCTGGCCGCACAACGAGACCTCGACCGGCGTGATGGCACCGGTGCACCGGGTCGACGGCGCCGACGACGACGCGTTGGTGCTCATCGACGCCACCTCGGGTGCGGGTGGGCTCCCGGTCGACGTCCGTGCGGTCGACGTGTACTACTTCGCGCCGCAGAAGTGCTTCGCCGCTGACGGCGGTCTGTGGCTGGCGCTGTTCTCCCCGCAGGCGCTGGCTCGAGTCGACGAGATCGCCGGGACCGGCCGCTGGGCGCCGGCCTTCCTCGACCTGCGCACGGCGATCGACAACTCGCGCCAGAACCAGACCTACAACACACCGTCGATCGCGACACTGTTCCTGCTCGCGGAGCAGGTCGACTGGCTGAACGCCCACGGTGGCCTGGCGTGGGCGGTCGAGCGTACGACGGACAGCGCCGGCCGGCTCTACACCTGGGCGGAGAAGACGTCCTACACGAAGCCGTACGTCGCCGACCCCGACGCCCGCTCGCTCGTCGTGGGGACGGTGGACTTCGACGACGCTGTCGACGCGGCCGCGGTGGCGCGGGTGCTGCGCGCCAACGGGATCGTCGACGTCGAGCCGTACCGCAAGCTGGGCCGCAACCAGCTGCGGGTGGCGATGTTCCCGGCGGTCGACCCCGCCGACGTGGAGGCGCTGACCCACTGCGTCGACCACGTCGTGCAGCGGCTCTGACGGCGCCAAGGCCCGGCGACGGCCCGGCGACGGCCCGGGGTTGCCGCCCCGCTGGAGGTCCGGGAAACCCTCCCGTGTTCCGGCGCGGAGGAGTTACCTAGAGGTCGGCGGGAACGGTGCAGCCGGGGCCACACCAGCGCAGCCTCCCGGTCCATCCCGCGGCGGCGAGAACCCGACCGACGTGCTGGGCGGTGGTGCACGGCTGGGTGAGGACCGCGCGGAACCCGAAGCGCAGCGTGGCGTATCCGTCGCGGGCGGTCTCGTTGTCGCGGGCCATGTCCCTGCTGCGGTCGTCGTAGGCCTCGTGACCGAGCCGCCCGTCGAGCTCGGCGACGGTGGCGTAGCCGAGGTAGTCGACATCGCGGTAGCCCGGCCGACGACCGACGCGGACGACCCGCTGCCGGGAGGCCGTCGGCAGGCCGTGCGGGCGCTCCACGCGGCGGACGTACTGCACCTCGAGGTAGGAGTACGCGCCGCTGGCGACGTCCTCGAGGACCGCACCCAGCTCGCGGTGGTAACGCAGCGACGGCATCCCCTGCAACGTCCGCGCCAGCCGGTCGGCTGTGGTCAGCCGCTGCTGACACACGTCGGACAGGAGCCCGATCGCCGCGTCGAAGGAGCCGCGGGCCGCCGTCAGCAGCACCGCGGGCTCGCACCGCAGCCGTGGCGTCGACGCCGCCGTCGCCACGTGGCGCTGCAGATCCTGAACCCGGCGCAGCGCCACGCCCGCGGGGGCCCGGCACTTCCGCCGCTGGTCCACCGCGATGCGGGTCGGCCCGTCGTCGAGCCGGCGGCCGCCGCGACACATCCCGAGCAGCGCCAGCGCCGTCTCGTCGGCGGCGACCGCGCCGGGGCCGGCGTACAAGATCGCCGCCCACACCCGGGTCTCCCACGGCAGCGGCCCGGTGAACGTGGCATAGACCCCTCGGTGCACGCGCTGCCACTGCCGCGCCGCCAGCCGGGCTGCGATCCACTCGTCCGACAGGCCGCTGGCGAGCACCTGGGGGCGGCTGACGGCGCCGTGCTGCGTGCGGGCGAGATCGGCGAGGGCCTCGCCGCGGCGGGTTGGGAGAGCGGGGTCGAGCAGCGGGCCGGCCATCCGGGCATCGTGGATGCCGAGTTGGCCCCGACGGGTGCGGTCGGGCGGTGCTGTGGACGTCGGCGGCGGCCCCGGCGGCTGTGGGTCGGAACCGGTCGCCCGCGGTCGGCCACCGGCGGCACCGTGCGGCACGAGCGCGCCGACCCCAGGGCGTTTACCCGTGTGCTGGCGCGGACGAGTTACCTAGAGCTGGCCGGGCCGCGTCGAAGGCGGCGATCGGGACCTCGGCGGGCATCGGCGCCGGCGA
>JALYMZ010000222.1 GCA_030773435.1 Actinomycetota bacterium
GGTTGGTGGCAGGCCAAATGGGGTGGCGGCCGGCGGTGCGGGCCGGTCGGCCGGTCGGCGCGATGCTGGGTCAGTGACCGGCTTCGTGCCAGGTGCGGCCGACGCCGACGGACACGTCGAGGGGCACGGCGAGCTGCGCCGCCGACGCCATCTCGCGCCGGAGCAGACTCTCGACCGCGGACCGCTCCCCCGGCGCCACCTCGACAACCAGCTCGTCGTGCACCTGCAGCAGCATCCGCGACCGCAGCCCTTCGGCGCGCAGCGCCCGGTGCACGCCCAGCATCGCCACCTTGATGATGTCGGCCGCCGAGCCCTGGATCGGCGCGTTGAGCGCCATCCGCTCTGCCATCTCTCGGCGCTGCCGGTTGTCGCTGGTCAGGTCCGGCAGGTAGCGCCGACGACCCATGATGGTCTCGGTGTAGCCACTGTGCCGGGCCTCGCCGACGACACCGTGCAGGTAGTCGCGGACACCGCCGAAGGTCTGGAAGTACTCCTCCATCAGGGCCCGCGCCTCGGCGGGCTCGATCTGCAGCTGCTGGCCGAGGCCGTAGGCCGACAACCCGTAGGCCAGCCCGTAGTTCATCGCCTTGATCTTGCTGCGCATCTGCGGCGTCACGGCCTCCGGTGGCACCGCGAACACCCGCGACGCCGTGACGGAGTGGAAGTCGCGGCCGGACTTGAACGCCTCGATCAGCAGGTCGTCGGCGGACAGGTCGGCCATGATCCGCATCTCGATCTGGCTGTAGTCGGCGGTGAGCAGGCAGTCGAAGCCGGCACCGACGACGAACCCCTCGCGGATCCGCCGGCCCTCCTCGGTGCGGATCGGGATGTTCTGCAGGTTGGGGTCGGTCGAGGACAGTCGGCCGGTGGCCGCGATCAGCTGGTTGAACGTGGTGTGGATCCGGCCGTCGTCGGCGACCGCCTTGAGCAGCCCGTCGACCGTCTGGCGCAACCGGGTGACGTCGCGGTGGCGCAGCAGGTGCAGCAGGAACGGATGCTCGGTCTTGACGAACAGCTGCTGCAACGCGTCGGCGTCGGTGGTGTAGCCGGTCTTGGTGCGCTTGGTCTTCGGCATGCCGAGCTCGTCGAACAGCACCACCTGCAGCTGCTTGGGCGAGCCGAGGTTGATCTGCTTGCCGATCACCGCGAACGCCTCCTCGGCCGCGACGCGCACCCCCTCCGCGAACTCGGCCTCCAGCACACCGAGGTGCTCGGTGTCGACGGCGATCCCCGCCTGCTCCATCTCCGCCAGCACGTCGATCAGCGGCAGCTCGACCGAGCCGAGCAGCGCGGACCCGCCGCGTTGCTCGAGCTCTTGCTCGACCGCGGCGGCGAGGTCGACGACCGCACGGGCGTGGACCATCGCGACGTCGGCGGTGGAGTCGTCGCCGCCGGCGTCGAAGCTCAGCTGCGCTGGCTCACCGCCGTCACCGCGCAGCTCGCGGTTGAGGTAGCGCAACGTCAGGTCGGCCAGGTCGTAGGAGCGCTGGTCCGGCCGTGCCAGGTAGGCAGCCAGCGCCGTGTCGCTGGTCAGCCCCCGCAGCGACCAGCCCCGCGCCGCCAGCGCCAGCGACGGACCCTTGGCGTCGTGCAGGGCCTTGGGAAGATGCTCGTCGGCGAGCCAGGCGGCGAGCGCCTCCTCGTCCGCGACCTCGAGCTCGCCCACGTCGATCCACGCCGCGGCCCCGTCGGCGTTGGCCAGCGCCACCGCGCGGACGTCCCCGGTGCCGCCTCCCCACGAGCCCTGCACGTGCACGCCGGTACGACGGTCGGGGCCGGTGTGCGCGGCCAGCCAGGCGCCGACCTCGCCCGGAGCGAGCCGCGTGCCGGTGAGCTCGAACCCTTCCTCGCTGACCGGTTCCGCCACGGCCAGCGTCTGGAAGAGCCGGTCGCGCAGCACGCGGAACTCCAGGCCGTCGAAGATCCGGTGCACCTGCTCGCGGTCCCACGGCTGCCGGACGAGGTCGGCGGGTTGCACCGGCAGGGTGAGGTCGCAGATCAGCGCGTTGATGTGGCGGTTGCGGATGACGTCACCCAGGTGCGCGCGCAGCGCGTCGCCGGCCTTGCCGCCGATCTCGTCGACGCGGCTCACGATCGCGTCGAGGCCGCTGAACTGGTTGATCCACTTCGCGGCCGTCTTCGGGCCCACACCGGGAACCCCGGGCAGGTTGTCACTGCTCTCGCCGACCAGGGCGGCGAGGTCGGGATAGAGCCCCGGGGACACGCCATACTTGTCGAGCACCGCCTCCGGGGTCATGCGGGCGAGGTCCGACACCCCCTTGCGGGGGTAGAGCACCGTCACCCGGTCGCTGACCAGCTGCAGCGCATCGCGGTCGCCGGTGCAGATCAGCGTCTGGAACCCGGCGGCGTGGGCCTGGGTGGTCAGCGTGGCGATGACGTCGTCGGCCTCGAATCCCTCCAGCTCCACCGTCGCCACCCGCAGCGCCGCCAGGACCTCCTTGATCAGCGACACCTGGCCCTCGAACTCCGCCGGCGACGTGGTCCGGTTCGCCTTGTACGACGAGTACTCGGCGGTGCGGAAGGTCTGCCGCGACACGTCGAAGGCCACCGCGATGTGGGTCGGCTGCTCGTCGCGCAGCACGTTGATCAGCATCGAGGTGAACCCGTAGACGGCGTTCGTGGGCTGCCCCGTCGTGGTGGAGAAGTTCTCCACCGGCAGCGCGAAGAAGGCCCGGTAGGCCAGCGAGTGACCGTCGAGCAGCAGCAGCTTCGGTGCGTCGGCCGGGGCGGGAGAGGCCTGCGGAACGACAGCGGCCGTGCGGTCGGGCGACACGCCTTCGGACTCTAGTCGCCGGCGCCGACGTCGCGGCTCAGGTGTGGCAACGCCCCCGCGCGACCGTCCCCGCCGCCGGCACGCAGTGCCGCCGACGCAGCACTCGCCGCCGAGCCGCCACCAGCTTCCCGTCGACACCGTCCGGTGTCTGCCGGGCGGCGAGCCGCGGCACCAACCCGTCCACCGGCGCGGCCCGCACGGTGGCCATCTGCGCCAGGCCGAGCCGGGCGAGGAACCGGTTGGCGTCTCGGGAGGCGGCAGGCACCGACGCCATCAGGTGCGCCGACTGCTTCTCGTCGGCCCAGGCCGCCGCCGCGGCGAGCAGGGCACGGCCGACACCCTGCCGGCGGCGCTGGGAGTGCACGTACAGGTGCTCGACGAGGACGGCGGCGTCGTCGTGGATCGGGGACAGCACTGATCGTCGTACGCAGGCCACGCCCGCGACCACGTCGTCGACGATGCCGACGACGAGCCGCTGGTCGGGGTCGAGAGCGCCCCTGGCGATGGCGCGCGCGGCCTCGTCGAGCGAGGGGGTGGGAAGCCGCGACGGCTTGCCGTCGGTGAGGTCGCACCACACCTGCACCAACGCGTCCGCGTCCTCCGGTACGGCGTCACGGACCTGCACGGGATGACGTGCCACCAGTCTGCCTCTCTGTGCACTCGCCCCCGAGCGACAGCGAAACGTGACCTGCCTGGCCCCGACCATCCCCGTTAGGCTCTGCACGCGGTCGCGGCAGGCCGTCGTGGCCAGCGACCCCCGAGCCTACGACGTCTCTCCGTCAGCGCGACAGGGGTGCACCGACCGGGTCCACCCACTGGACACACCACTCGGCACGAGCACTGGGCACGAGCACTGGGCACAAGCGCCGGGCACGAGCACCGGGCACAAGCACTGGGCGGCGTCCTCGACCGACAACCGGAGGGGTCCATGGTTCCCGGAGCCGGCACGGCGATCAACGTCGCCACCGTGCTCGTCGGCGCCGGCCTCGGCGTGCTGCTCGGCCACCGGCTGCCGCAGCGCACCCGCGACGTGGTCACCGACGCGCTCGGCCTGGTGACGCTGCTCATCGCGGCACTGTCGGCCACCGCGGTCACCGACGCCGCGCTGGTGGCCGCGGTCGGAGACAGCGCACCCCTGCTCATCGTCCTCGCGTCGCTGCTGCTCGGCGGCATCGTCGGCTCCATGCTGCGGATCGAGCACCGCCTGGAAGACCTCGGTACGGCCTTGCAGCGCCGCCTCACCCGCGGTACCGGCAGCGACGCGCGCCGACGTTTCGTCGAAGGCTTCGTGTCCAGCTCGCTGGTGTTCTGCGTCGGCCCGCTCACCGTGCTGGGCTCGCTCAACGAGGGTCTGGGCCGCGGCGCCGACCAGCTCGTGCTCAAGGCCGCGCTGGACGGCTTCGCCGCGATCGCGTTCGCCGCGTCGCTCGGCTGGGGGGTGGCCGCCGCGGCGTTGAGCGTGCTCGTCGTCCAGGGGTCACTGACCGGCGCTGGTGCGGTGCTCGGTCAGGTTCTGCCCGAGGCGCACCTGGCTGCGCTCACCGCGGCCGGGGGCCTGCTGCTCGCCGGCGTGGGCCTGCGGCTGCTCCGGATTCGGCCGATACCCGTCGGCGACCTGCTGCCCGCCCTGCTCGTTGCTCCCGTACTGGTGCAGGTCGTGGTCGTCGCCGGGTGAGCGCCGCGACAGGGGCGAGCGGTGGTATGGCTGCTGACCTGCGACAACGGTTCAGGAACAGTCGAGGCGACGGGGCGCGCTGGGCAGGAAGATCTCGCTATGCTCCCCGCGCAACGTGCAGCACGCGACCGACACCGAGGCGGACCCCCGGTACCTCAGGGCTGCCCCCGTGCGCGGACCAGCGAACAGCGACAGGAGTCCCAACGTGCGAGCGAGACTGACTGCGATCCTCGTCGTGCTGATTGGCATCCTCGGCGCCGCCGTCGTCCTCTCGGGTCCGGTTGCGGCCGCGCCCGCGGCCGGACCGGTCTCGGTGCCGCTGAGCCCCGACGACGAGGGCCCGTTCGTCAAGGGCCAGCTCGTCGACGAGTCCGGTGAGGGGGAGGAACCGGTCGAAGGCGTCGAGATCATCGTGCTCGACGAGGGCGGCAGCGAGGTCGGCACCGCCACCACCGACGCCGAGGGCAACTTCGCGGTCCCGGTGCCCGGCTCGGGAACCTACACCGCGCGTCTCAACGCGGACACGCTGCCGGAGGGCATCGCCCTGCGCAACCCCGAGGACATCGAGCAGAACGCCACCGTGGTCGGCTTCGACAAGGTGGTGCAGTTCCCGATCGGCCCCGACGAGCGCCAGACGACGGGACAGGCCGAGATCGTCATCGCGCTCATCGTCAGCGGGTTCTTGTTCAGCACCATCCTGGCGCTGGCCGCGCTGGGACTGTCGATGATCTTCGGGACCACGGGGCTGACCAACTTCTCCCACGGAGAGCTGGTGAGCTTCGGCGCGATCATCACCTACCTCATCAACCGTGCAGGCACCTCGGTCCTCGTCGCGGCCACCGCGGCGCTGATCGTCGCCGGGGTGTTCGGGCTGCTGCAGGACACACTGCTGTGGCGGCGGCTGCGGGAGCGCGGCACCGGCCTGATCGCGATGATGATCGTCAGCATCGGCCTGGCCATCTTCCTGCGGGCGATCTACCAGTACGTCATCGGCGGTAACCGGCTCGCCTACACCCAGTACGTCACCTCGGCGCCGTGGCAGCTCGGGCCGGTCCAGATCCCGCCGCGCGACCTGGTGATCATGGCCGTCGCGATCGCCGTCCTGGTGCTGACCGCCCTCGCCCTGCAGTACACCCGCACGGGCAAGGCGATGCGGGCGGTCGCGGACAACCCGCCGCTGTCGGCGTCGTCGGGGATCAACGTCGACCGGGTCATCGCTGTGGTGTGGACCGGTGGTGCGGCCCTGGCCGGCCTCGGCGGCGTGCTCTACGCGCTGAAGTTCCAGCTCGACTACCAGATGGGCCTACGGCTGCTGCTGCTGATCTTCGCCGCCGTCGTGCTGGGTGGCCTGGGCACGATCTGGGGAGCCATGGTGGGGTCGCTGGTCGTGGGCCTGTTCACGGAGCTGTCCACGCTGGTGGTGCCGTCCGAGCTGAAGTACGTCGGAGCGCTGGCGCTGCTGATCCTCATCCTGCTGGTGAGACCGCAGGGAATCCTCGGCCGCGCGCAGCGGGTCGGTTAGCCGAAGGGGACCGGACATCATGGACTGGAACGCGATCGTCGCCAACTCCCTGCAGTCGGCGCTCGGCCCCGAGGCGATCGTCTACTGCCTGGCGGCCATCGGGCTGAACATCCAGTTCGGCTACACGGGTCTGCTGAACTTCGGCCAGGCCGGGTTCATGGCCGTCGGTGGCTACGGGCTCGCCGCCGCCGTGGTGACGTTCGGGTTGTCGTTCTGGGTGGGGATCGCGGTCGGCCTGGCGGCCACCGTCGTCCTGGCGCTCCTGCTCGGCATCCCCACCCTGCGGCTGCGCGCCGACTACCTCGCTATCGTCACGATCGCGGCCGCGGAGATCGTGCGGCAGCTGCTGGGATCGCAGTCGCTGCGCGACGTCTTCGGCGGCAAGGACGGCCGGCAGGGCTTCAGCGACCCGTTCCGGGCGCTCAACCCGATATCCGGCCCGGTCGACCTGGGCATCGTGCGGTTCGGGGAGTTCGAGGCGTGGGTCGCGCTGGCCGGCTGGTTGCTGGTCGCCCTGGGCTGTGTGATGGTCTGGCTGCTGATGCGCAGCCCGTGGGGACGCGTGCTCAAGGCCATCCGCGAGGACGAGGACGCGGTCCGGTCGCTGGGCAAGAACGTCTACAGCCACAAGATGCAGTCGCTGATCCTCGGCGGGATTTTCGGCTGCCTCGCCGGTTTCGTCCTGGGGCTCAGCCGGTCGTCGGTGGTGCCGGACAACTTCATGACCGACCTCACGTTCTTCGCCTACACCGTGCTGCTCGTCGGAGGTGCCGCGCGGGTGCTGGGGCCGGTCGTCGGCGCCGTCATCTTCTGGCTCCTCATCAGCGTGCTGGGCAACTTCTTCGGGCAGGCGACGTCGGGTCCGGACCCGTTGATCCCACCGTGGATCATGGAACAGAACCAGTCGAGCCTGGTGCGGTTCATCGCACTCGGCCTGGCGCTGATGCTGCTGATGATCTTCCGGCCGCAAGGCATCTTCGGCGACAAGAGGGAGCTGGCCATTGATGCCCGCTGATACCACGACCGCGTCCGCTGCGCTGGCCGGCGTCCCGCACCAGCCCGGGGCGCCCAAGCCGGACCCCATCCTGGTCACCGACGACGTCGTACGCCGGTTCGGCGGCCTGACCGCCGTCGAGGTGGACCACGTCGAGATCCAGCGCGGGGTCATCACGGCGCTGATCGGCCCCAACGGGGCCGGCAAGACGACGTTCTTCAACCTGCTCACCGGCTTCGACCAGCCCGACACCGGCGCGTGGACGTTCAACGGCCGCAGCATCAAGGGGATGCCGGCGTACAAGGTGGCCCGCACCGGGATGGTCCGCACCTTCCAGCTGACCAAGGCCCTCAGCCGGCTGACGGTAATGGAGAACATGCGGCTGGGCGCCACCGGCCAGAGCGGCGAGTCCCTGCTGCGGGCGATGTTCGCCCCACTGTGGCGGCACCAGGAGAAGGCGAACACCGAGCGGGCGGCGGCGCTGCTGCGCCGGTTCCAGCTCGACGCCAAGCGCGACGACTTCGCCGGGTCGCTGTCCGGCGGGCAGCGCAAGCTGCTGGAGATGGCGCGGGCGCTCATGGTGGAGCCGGAGATGGTGATGCTCGACGAGCCGATGGCCGGGGTCAACCCGGCGCTGAAGCAATCGCTGCTCGAGCACGTCAAGTCCCTGCGCGACGACGGCATGACGGTGCTCTTCGTCGAGCACGACATGGACATGGTGCGCGACATCTCCGACTGGGTGATCGTGATGGCGCAGGGCCGGGTGATCTCGGAGGGTCCCCCGAAGGCGGTGATGGGAGACCAGCGCGTCATCGACGCCTACCTCGGCGCGCACCACGACGCACCGCTCACCGAGGAGGAGGAGGACCGCATCATCGCCCAGGCGGAGGCCGAGATCCTTGGCACGGACGGCGAGGAGCCTCGACCGCTCGAGCAGGCCAGCAGCGACGAGCGCGGCGCCGATCGGCGCGGCGCCGACGAGCGGGAGGTGGAGCGTCGATGAGCCACGCCAGCGACGTCCGGCCCGAGCCGGGGCCGCACCCGGACTCGGGCGGATCCGCCACCGAGGACCGCCATCGGCCCGGGCGCGAGGCGCATCTCGCCGGGGCCGAGGGCGCCGTGCTGCGGGCCGACGACCTCGTCGCCGGTTACCTGCCCGGCGTGAACATCCTCAACGGCTGCAACCTGTACTGCCAGCCCGGTGAGCTGGTCGGCATCATCGGGCCGAACGGTGCCGGCAAGTCGACGCTGCTGAAGGCGTTGTTCGGGCTGGTCAAGGTCCGCAGCGGCTCCGTGGTCCTCGACGGCACCGACGTGACGAACTGGCGTGCCGACCGGCTCGTCAGCGAGGGCATCGGTTTCGTCCCGCAGAGCAACAACGTCTTCCCGAGCCTGAGCATCGAGGAGAACCTGCAGATGGGGATGTACCAGCGCCCCAAGCGCTTCGGGGAGCGCTTCGACTTCGTCGCCACCTTGTTCCCGACACTGCGCGACCGCCGCAAGCAGCGTGCCGGGTCGCTGTCAGGTGGTGAGCGGCAGATGGTGGCGATGGGGCGCGCGCTGATGATGGAGCCGTCGGTGCTGCTGCTCGACGAGCCGTCCGCCGGGCTCTCACCGGCGCTGCAGGACGAGGTGTTCGTGCAGACCCGGCGCATCAACCGGGCCGGGGTGTCGGTGATCATGGTGGAGCAGAACGCCCGTCGCTGCCTGCAGATCTGCGACCGCGGCTACGTCCTGGACCAGGGCCGCAACGCCTACACCGCCGCCGGCGACGAGCTCATCAACGACCCCAAGGTGATCGAGCTGTACCTCGGCTCGCTGGCGCAGGTCTGACCACACGGCGCGACGCGGCGCCGGCCAGCACGACGAAGGCCCGGCCGAAACGGCCGGGCCTTCGTCACGTCCAGGCGGCGTCAGGAGATGTCGCCGGTGACGTACTCCACGTTGGTGAAGTTGTTGTTGGGCTGGTACTCGAAGATCCCGATCGTGGCCGCCGACGGGCTGCCGGTGCCGTTGAAGTTGATCGGACCGGAGACACCCTGGTAGTCGATGTCGTCGCCGTTCTCGAGCATGCTCCGGCACTCCTCGAACGTCGTGCACTCGGTCCCCTCGTCGGACACCGCCTCCAGGTTGCGCGCGATGGAGGCACCGGAGTCGTCGTTGGCCGCGACCGCGGCCAGCGCGATGAGCATCGCGGCGTCGTAGGACTCCGGACCGTAGGTGAAGCTGTCCAGCTTGGGGTCGACCTCGAGCAGCCGCTGCCGGAAGTCGCTCGTCAGCTCAGCGCCGGGGTAGGTGGCGCGGACACCGTCGAGGGTCCCCTTCTGGAACTCCTTCGAGTAGTCGGCGGTGTTGCCGTCGACGAAGTAGACCTGCTTGTTGTTCGGGCCGATGTCGTTGGAGACCATCTCGGGAACGATCGACGTGGTCTCGTTGAAGGCGATCAGCACGATGGCCTCGGGGTCGGACGCCGCGATCCGCTGCACCTCCGACGTCCAGTTGGTGGCCTCCGGCGTGTAGAAGACCTTCTCCACCACGGTGCCGCCGGACTCGGTGAAGACCTTGTCGACCTGGTTGGCCAACGCCTCGCCGTACGCCTCCTGGCGGGCCAGGATCGCGATGTTGTCGTGCCCGTCGTTGGCGATGAGGTTCGCCAGCACGGCGCCCTGCAGCACGTCCGAGGGTGCGGTGCGGAAGTAGAACCCGTTGTCGTCGCAGTTGTCGAACGCCGTGGAGGTGTTCGCCGGGGACATCTGCACCACGCCGGCGCTGGTGATCTTGTCGATCACGCTGAGCGACACGCTGGAGGACGCCGCCCCGATGATCGCGTCGACGCCGGCGTTCAACAGCTTGTCGGTCTCGCTCGGTGCGATGTCCGGTGAGCCGTCGCCGGAGTCGGCCTGGGCCAACCGGACGTCGTTGCCGAGCACGCCGCCGGCCTCGTTGATGTCCTGCACCGCCAGCTCGACACCCGCCACCTCGGGGGGGCCGAGGAAGGCCAGGTCACCGGTAAGCGGCAGCAGCGAGCCGAGCACCAGCTTGCCGTTGCCCTTCGCCGGCTCCGGCAGCGGGCACTGCTGGTCGGCGCCGCCGCCGTCCTCGGTGGGGGAATCGTCGGGTGACGGAGAGGTTTCTTCCTCCGTGGGCGTGGTCTCGGTCTCAGTCGGGGTGGCGCCGGGGCCAGCCCCGGTATCCGTTGTGTTGCCGCCGCAGGCGGTCAGCATCAGGAGCGCGGTCGCTCCCACGGCGGCTGCCCGCCAGGCGCGGGTGGGGCGAGTCATGGACCCTCCGGTTTGGGTGTACGCCGGCGTGCGGATCACGCGCGCCGGCACGGTCGTCGTGGCTGTGAACCTAGCGTCTCCGGCCGCGGTTTGGGATGAGCCGGTGAACAAATGCGGCGGGCTCGTTGCGAACTTGTGACCTCGCCAACGCCTGACACCAGCGACCCGCGAGTTGGCTGCTGTCGGCTCAGCTCCGGAGGCCGCACCCGCCGCTCCGCGGCCGTGCACTCGCCGACCGGAGTGCCGATCACCGGGCCCGCCGGCCACTGGCCGATGATGGTGGCATGCCCGCCCTGCGATCGGTGGTGGCAGCTGGCCTGGCCGTGCTGGTGGCTGGATGCTCGAGTGCCGCGCCGGAGCGTGCCCGGCCGGCTGCGGCGCCGGCGTGGTCGGCCAGTTTCGTGCAGGACCGGCCGGACCAGGACTCGCGGTTCGCGCACGTGGTGGTGCGCAACACCGGCGCCTCGCGGGAGGTCCTTCGCGCCTACCGGCTCCGCTGGCCCGGATACACGCCGGCGCGCTGGCAGCCGACCGACCGACGCGTGTTCCAGCCCGGTTACACGTACCGGTTCCGGACTCGCCTGCCGCGCCCTCGGTGCGGAGACGTCGAGGAGTCACCGGCCGTGCGGCTGGCGCTGGCCGACGGGTCGCGCGCCACGGCGGCGATG
>JALYMZ010000223.1 GCA_030773435.1 Actinomycetota bacterium
GGTCCGCACCGGTGACGGTGCGGACCCCTCGCGGCGTAGTAGCGGCGCTCAGCGCAGCCCGATGTTGACGTAGTAGGTCTGGCCGTCGTCGAGCGTCACGCCGACCCGCCAGTAGCTTCCGCCGGCCCCGGTCTTCCAGTTGTAGATGTAGTGCTGACCGGTGGCGTCGTAGCGGTAGGTGCTGCCGCTGTCGGCCGACGCCGAGTACACCGACTCGTCCACCGGCGCGGTGGTCGCGCTGCCCTTGACCGGCGTGAGCCACACCGGGGCCGTGGCGGCCTGCACCACCTGTCCCTGCGCGTTCTTCAGCTGGAACTTCGCCGGCACCGTGCTGCCCGCCTTGAAGATGCTGGTCGAGGTGCCGACCTGGTGCGCGGTGTCGTTGATCGGCTGCAGGAAGCCGTCGAACCGGTACTTGACGGTGTAGGTGCCGGTCGCCGTGCTGGTGTTGCCGGCCTGGTCGACCGCCGTCGCGGTGTAGGAGAAGGACCCCACACCGTTCGACTTGCCGCCGGTCACCGTGACCGTGCAGGACCGCACCCCGGAGAAGCTGTCGCTCGCGGTGCACGTCGCGGCCGGGACCGAGCCCAGCGTGTACGAGCCGCCGGCGACGTTGACGCCGGTGATCGTCGGCTTCTCCTGGTCGATCAGGATGCCGCCCAGCGTCGTCGCCGCCCGGTTGCCGGCCCGGTCGGTCGCGGAGCCCGAGGCGGTGTTCTCGCCGTTGCTGGTGAGCACCACGTCGTCGGAGCAGGTCGCCACGCTCGACAGCGCGTCGGAGCAGGCGAACCCGACCGTGACCGGCCCGACGTACCAGCCGTTGTCGCCGCGGGTGCCGCTGAGCACGGCGGCGGAGACGCGAGGCGCGGTCTTGTCGAGCTTCACCGTGACCTGGTCCCTGCCGACGTTGCCGGCGATGTCGGCGGCGGAGCCGGTGACCAGCAGGCCGCTGGTCTCCTCGCTGACCACGACGTCCTCGGTCACCGTGCTGGGGTCGACCCCGGAGCCGGCGTCGCCGTCCTTGGCGTCGAAGTGCACGGTCACGTCGCTGTTGTTCCACCCGTCGGCGTTGGGCGCCGGCGTGAGGGTGTGGGTCACCGCGGGAGCGATGTTGTCGTACCGCAGCGCCACGCTGCTGGTCCGCTCCACGTTGCCGGCGACGTCGACGGCCTGGTAGGTGACCGTGGCCTCGCCCTCGCCGTCCAGCGGGACGCTGACGGTCGCGCTCGAGCCCGCCGCCACCTGCTCGGCGGCGCCGTTGACCCGGTAGCGGATCTCCCGGACCCCGGACAGCCCCGGCTGGTCGGTCGCGGTCAGCACGACGTCGGCGGTCGCGCCGGTGCACCAGCCGTTGCTCTGCGTGCACCGGTTGTCCGCGGTCGTGCTCGGTGCGGTGCCGTCGATGTCGATGTCGCGCACCGTCGCCCCGGCGCCGATGTTGCCGGCGACGTCCGCGGCGGGACCGCTGGTGACGCTCTGGTCGGCGCCGTCGCCCCGGAGCAGCATGCTCGTCGGGCAGGACGCCACCCCGGACAGGTTGTCGGTGCAGGTGAACTCGACGACCACCTCGTCGCGGTACCAGCCCTCGATGGGAGCGGTGCGGCTGGTCGCCTGTCCGGTCACCTGCGGCGCGGTCCGGTCGATCCTTATGCCGCTGACCGCCGCCGGAGCGCTGACGTTACCGGCGCGGTCCTCGATCGTCTCCGGCCCGGCGCCCAGGTCGGCGCCCTCACCGCTGATGACGCTGTCGGCCGGCTGGGTCGCCGGGTTGATACCCGAGAGCCGGTCGGTGCCGGTCCAGCGGATCGTGACGTCGCCCTTGTACCAGCCGGCGCCGTTGGCGTCCGTGGTCGGTGCCCCGCTCAGCGTCGGCCTGGTCAGGTCGATGTCGACGGGGCCCACGGTGGTCCAGCTGCGGTTGCCGGCCACGTCGACCGCGTCGCCACGCACCGTCTGGTCCGCGCCCTCGTTGGCCAGCGTGGTGTCGCCGGCGCAGCCGGCCAGCCCGGTGGCGATGCCGGAGTCGTCGTCGGTGCAGGAGAACGTCACCTCGACCGGGGTGTTGTTCCAGCCGAGGGCGTTCGGCGCCGGCGTCGCCGTGCCGGTGATCGACGGGGCCACCGTGTCGACGTTCACCTCGGTACGGCGAGCCGCCTCGGCGTTGCCTGCGACGTCGACGCTCCAGTACGTGATCGTGTGCCGGCCGGTGGGCAGGTCCGCGGTGAACGGCTCGCCGTACACCTGTGCCTCGCCGCCGTCGATCGTGTAGTACGTCGCGGCGACACCGGAGACGGCGTCGTCGGCGTCGAAGGCCACCGGGATGCCGCTGGTCACGAACCACCCGCTGGCCGGGGAGATCGGGTTGACCACGGTGGTCGTGGGTGCCGCGCGGTCGACGCGCAGGGTGACCGGCGGTCCCGCCGGCTCGACGTTGCCCGCGACGTCCACGCTCCAGAACTCGAGCTCGTGCACGCCCTCGGTGGTGACGGAGAACGCGCTGTCGTAGCGCTGGGCAGCACCGCCGTCGACGCTGTAGTACGTCACCGCGACACCAGAGAGCGGGTCGTGGCCGGCCAGGATGACCCGGGCACCCTCGTCGTACCAGCCGCTGCTCCGCGGCGCGGACAGCTCGGCGGTCGTCGTCGGCGCGGTGCGGTCGATCATGATCCCGTCGACGGTCGTCTGCGTCGCGTTGCCGGCCCGGTCGCGCACCGAGGTGGTGGCCGACAGGTTGGCCCCCTCGCCGGTCACCGTGCTGGGCGCGGGCACCGGACCGGCGAGGCCCGACAGCGCGTCCGAGGCGGTCCAGGTGACGGTCACGTCGCCGGTGTGCCAGCCGCGCGGCGCCGAGCCGCTCAGCAGCGGAGCCGTCTTGTCCACGTCGATGCCGGACACCCTCGCGCCGGCGGTGTTGCCGGCCGCGTCGCGCGCCGTCCCGCTGACGTTCTGGTCCGCACCCTCACCGAGGGTCTCGGCGGCAGGGCAGCTCGTCACGCCGGAGAGGGCGTCGGAGCAGCGGAAGGACACGGTGACGTCGTCGGCGTACCAGCCTGCGTCGTTCGGCTCCCGGTCGGCGTGCGCGGTCGCGGTGGGGGCGGTCTTGTCGATGCTCACCGTCGCGGTGTCGCTGGCGCTGTTGCCGGCGTGGTCGGTGGCGGTGCCGGTGACCTGCTGGCCGCCGCCCTCGTCGCTGGCGGTGACCGGTGCGGTGCAGCCGGCCAGCCCCGAGCCGCCCTGGTCGGCGCAGTCGAACGTGACGGTGACGTCGGTGTTGGTCCAGGCGCCGTCGGTGTAGCTGTCCGGGGTGAACCGGTGGCTGATCGTCGGTGCGGTCCGGTCGATGCGGATCGTGGCCGTCTTCGCGTCCTCGCGGTTGCCGGCCTGGTCGGTGCTGAAGTAGGTGACGGTGTGGGAACCCTCGTCGGACAGCGTGAAGCTGCTGCCCGTCTGCGTCGGGGCGCCGTCGACCGAGTACGACGTGGACGCGACGCCGGACAGGTTGTCGGTCGCCGCCAGCGAGACCCGGACGGCGCCGTTGACCCAGCTGTCGGAGGCGCCGGTGAGCGCGGTCATCGGTGCCCGGCGGTCGATGCTGACCGCGGGGCTGCTGGTGGCGGTGGTCTCCAGGCCGGCGCCGTTGCGGACCGACGTGCTGCTGGTGAGGCCGGAGCCTTCCCCCGCGATGACCGTGTCGGCGGGCGGGGTCGGGATGCCGGACTCGGGGTCGGCGGCGGTCCAGCGGATCGTCACGTCGTCGCGGTACCAGCCGTTGCCGTTCGGTCGCGTGGTGGCGGTGCCGGACAGGGTCGGCGGCGTGGTGTCCACGTTCCGGACCTCGACGCTGAGCGTCTTGGTGTTGCCGGCGACGTCGGTGGCGGTGCCGGTGACGGTGCCGTTGCCGTCGATCGTCTTCGAGCTCGACGCCGGGTCGGTGCCGTCGGCCACGCAGCTGGCGATGCCGGATGCCTCGCCGCCGCCGGAGTTGCTGTCGTCGCAGGAGAACGTGACCGTGGTCGGCTGGCCGTAGCCGGCGGAGGTCTGGGTCGCGGTGATCGCCGGCGCTGCCTTGTCGACGCGGACGGTCACCGCGCCGGCGCCGGTGTTGCCGACCCCGTCGGTCGCGGTGGAGGTGCGGGTCATGACGCCGTTGGCGGTCTCGCTCGACGAGGCCGGGTTCGGTCCGCTGGCGACGCCGGAGCCCGTGTCGGTGGCGGTCCAGGTGACGGTGGTGTCGGTGTTGTTCCAGCCGGCCGCATTGGGCCGTGGCGACAGGGCCGCGGTGACCGCGGGGCCGGTGTTGTCGAGGACGTACGACGCCTGGGCGGTGGTGGACTGGCCGGTGCACTTGCCGTTGTTGTTGACGTTCGGCGACGGCGCCACGGTGACGGCCTGTGCCCCGTCGCCGGCACCGGCCGTGGTGGAGAACGACCACGACGACTTCGGCGTCGGCGAGGCCTGCTGGCCGTCGAAGGCCCCGCTGACCACGACGCACTGCGTGTCGCTGCTGGTCGTGACCGACAGCGTCAGCGGCGCGCCGTGCCTGGCGTAGAGGCTCCCGCCGACCACCGCGGTGCCGGCGCCGCCGCTGAAGGCCGCGCTGGTGACGCTCGCGGCCACTGCCGCCGGCGGGTTGAGCAGACCCGCCCCCACGGCCAGGCACGCCACAGTGGCGAGCCGCCGACGCACCGCTCGTGGTCCGCTGCGACGGGTACGGCGGTGCTGGTCGCTGACGTGGTTCATCGTGTCCTCCGGCCTCGGCCCGCCGTACGTAGCGGGCTCGCTAGCAGAAACCGTAGGAACGGGCGCCCGGCCCCACAGGCGAATGGCGATTTGTCCGGCTCCGCCGGCGTTCAAATCCCTAAACGCCTGCCGTGTCGCCGCCCTGCGGCGGGGGTAGTGGTCCCGGGCGGACCGCAGAGGAGGGGCACCATGAGTCCAGACACCGAGCGCGAGGCCCGCGTCGTCGCCGCGGTCGAGACCGGACTGTTCATCGGTGGGCGGTGGCGCGCCGCCGAGCACGGCAGGACCTTCCCGGTCGAGGACCCGGCGACCGGCGACGTGCTCACCGAGGTCGCCGACGCCAGCGTCGCCGATGGCAGGGCGGCGCTGGACGCGGCGGTGGCGGCACAGCCGGAATGGGGCCGGACGCCGCCCCGGGACCGGGGCGAGATCCTGCGCCGGGCCTTCGAGCGCATCACCGAGCGCGTCGACGACCTGGCCCTGCTCATGACCCTGGAGATGGGCAAGCCCGTCGCGGAGTCGAAGGCCGAGATCACCTACGGGGCGGAGTTCTTCCGCTGGTTCGCCGAGGAGGCGGTGCGGATCGACGGGCGGTGGTCGACCGCACCCAACGGCGCCAGCCGGCTGTTGACGATGAAGCAGCCGGTCGGACCGTGCCTGATGATCACCCCGTGGAACTTCCCGCTGGCCATGGGCACCCGCAAGATCGGGCCGGCGGTCGCCGCCGGGTGCACGATGGTGATGAAGCCGGCGTCGCTGACGCCGCTGTCGATGCTGGCGCTGGCCGGGATCCTGCGGGAGGCCGGGCTGCCCGACGGCGTACTCAACGTCGTTCCCACGACCAGCACCGGCGAGGTGATGGAGCCGCTCATCCGGGACCCGCGGCTGCGCAAGCTCACCTTCACCGGGTCCACCGAGGTCGGCCGCAGGCTGGTCGAGCAGTCGGCGCCGGGGCTGCTGAGACTCTCGATGGAGCTCGGCGGCAACGCGCCCTTCCTCGTGTTCGACGACGCCGACCTCGACGCCGCCGTCGACGGTGCGATGCTGGCCAAGATGCGCAACGTCGGCGAGGCGTGCACGGCGGCCAACCGGTTCCTCGTGCACGAGTCGGTGGCCGGCGACTTCTCCCGTCGGCTGGCCGAGCGGATGGCGGCGCTGCGGGTCGGCCGCGGGACGGACGAGGGAGTGCAGGTCGGCCCGCTGGTGGAGGCCAAGCAGCGAGACAAGGTCGCCGAGCTCGTCGAGGACGCCGTCGCCCGGGGCGCCACGGTGCTCTGCGGCGGGAAGGCGTCGGAGGGCCCCGGCTACTTCTACCCGCCGACCGCGCTCACCGACGTGCCGCACGACGCCCGGATGTACCGCGAGGAGATCTTCGGCCCGGTTGCGCCGGTCTACCCCTTCCGCAGCGACGACGAGGCCCTCGCCATGGCCAACGACACCGCGTTCGGCCTGGTCGCCTACGCCTACACCGGTGGGCTGTCGCGCGCGCTCGCCGTGGCCGAACGGCTGGAGACCGGGATGGTCGGGCTCAACCAGGGCATCGTGTCGAACCCCGCAGCGCCGTTCGGCGGCGTCAAGGCCAGCGGCTTCGGCCGCGAGGGCGGCGCCGAGGGCATCGAGGAGTACCTCGAGACCAAGTACGTCGGCATCAAGCCCTGACC
>JALYMZ010000224.1 GCA_030773435.1 Actinomycetota bacterium
ATCGTGGCCCGCCGGCCGCGGCGGTGGTGAGGGCGGCGGCGCGGGCGCGGTCGACTGCGGGTCCGATGACCTCCGCGAGGTGGTCGACGTCGCCGCGGGTCGATGTCCATCCCAGCGAGAACCGCAAGGAACCCCGTGCGACTGCGTCGTCCTGCGCCATCGCGAGGAGCACGTGGCTGGCCTGTGGTACGCCGGCCGAGCACGCGGAGCCGGTCGAGCACTCCACGCCCTGCGCGTCCAGCAGCATCAGCAGCGCGTCGCCCTCGCAGCCGGGAAAGGTCAGGTGCGCGTTGCCGGGCAGCCGCCGGTCGAGACCGGGGCCGGGGTCACCGTTGAGGACAGCGTCCGGCACGGCGTGCCGCACCCGGCGTACCAGCTCGTCGCGCAGCTCGGCCAGCTCCGCGGCGTGGTCCGGCTGACGCTTCACCGCGATCTCGACGGCCGCGGCGAACCCGGCGATGGCCGGGGTGTTGAGGGTTCCCGAGCGCACGTCGCGTTCCTGTCCGCCGCCGTGCAGCAGCGGCACCAGCGGGGTCTCCCGGCGTACGACGAGAGCGCCCACGCCCGGCGGCCCCCCGAGCTTGTGGCCGGACACCGTCATGGCGTCGAGGCCGCTGCCGGCGAAGTCGACGGGCAGCTGGCCAACCGCCTGCACCGCGTCGCTGTGCACCGGGATCTGGTGCTCGGCGGCGACCGCCACCACGTCGTGCACCGGCTGCACGGTGCCGACCTCGTTGTTGGCCCACATCACCGTGACCAGCGCGACGGAGCCAGGGTCGGCGGCTACGGCGGCGCGGAGCTGCTCGAGGTCCAGGCGGCCCCACCGGTCGACGGGCAGCAGCTCGACCTGCGCCCCCGCCTCGGCGGCAAGCCACTGCAGCGGGTCCAGGACCGCGTGGTGCTCGACCGCGCTGGCCAGGACCCGCCGGCGGCGCGGGTCGGCGCGGTGCCGGGACCAGTAGAGGCCCTTGAGCGCCAGGTTGTCGGACTCGGTGCCTCCGGAGGTGAACACGACGTCGCCGGGGCGCGCGCCGAGGGTCCCGGCCACGGTCTCCCGCGCCTCTTCTACGCTCCGGCGAGCCGACCGGCCGGATCCGTGCAGCGACGAGGCGTTCCCGAGCAGCCGCAGCTGCTCGGTGGTGACGGCCAGCGCCTCGTCGAGGATCGGGGTGGTCGCCGCGTGATCGAGGTACGTCACCCGCGCGGTCATGGTCCGTCCAGGGTAGTCCGCGACCCGGCACGCGGCAGTGGGGCTCTTGGTCTGACCGGGGCGCCGGTGCCGGCGCCGGTGGTGTCAGTCGGTCGGGTCGCGCTCGGCGTCGGGAAGGGCGGGGGCATCGGTGGGGTAGAGGCCGGCGACGAAGCCGTAGACCTGGTCGCCGGCCCTGGGAATCTGGGCGAACTGGCGGGCGACCTCCTGGACCTGCGCCCAGAAGCTGCGCACCTCCTCGATCGGGACGCGCGCGTGCACGAGGGTGCACCGCAGCTCGTCGGCCGCGTGGGCCGGAGCGGACTCGGCGGCCGCCTCCGCGAGCCCGTTGATGGCGGCCACGACCTGCTGGTCCTCGGGGCGGTTGAGCACGCCGATGTAGAGCGTGCGGGCGACCCGGCCGTAGTACCGCTCCTCGATGGCCCGCACCCGCCGCGTGCGCACCACGCGGAAGAGGCCGGCGTCCACGAGAAGGTTCACGTGGTAGGCAACGGTGCTCTTGGGACGGTCGACCGCCTGCGCCATCTCGGTGACCGTGGCGGCTCGCTCGAGGAGCAGCTCCAAGAGGGTGGCGCGCAGCGGGTCGGCCAGCGCGCGCAGCTGCTCGGGCGCGGTGACGATAACCATCTCGTCGAGGTCGTAGTCCGGGATCTGCTCATTGACCGACATATATGGACCGTTCTAAGGTTGTGGTTTGTTCGATGACGATCGTCCGATGACAGGAGTCTAGAGATGGCCGAAGTCGTGCTGTTCCACCACGTGCAGGGACTCACCGACGGGGTGCGCGCATTCGCCGAGGACCTGCGCGGCGGCGGGCACACCGTGCATACGCCGGACCTGTTCGACGGCGAACGGCCGGCGACCATCGACGACGGCGTCGCGCTCGCCCAGGGCATCGGGGACGCGGTGCTCCGCGAGCGCGCCGACCGGTCGGTCGCCGACCTGCCGGAGGGCCTGGTGTATGCCGGCTTCTCCTTCGGTGCCGGCACGGCGCAGCGGCTAGCCCAGACCCGGCCCGGCGCGCGCGGGGCGCTGCTCTACGAATCCTGCATGCCGATCACCGGCGAGTGGGCCTTCGGGCCGTGGCCGGATGGGGTCCCGGTGCAGATCCACGGCATGGAGCAGGATCCGTTCTTCGCGCTGGAGGGCGACATCGACGCCGCGCGCGAGCTGGTCGCGACGGTCGGGCCCGAGCTGGCCGAGCTGTTCGTCTACCCCGGCGACCAGCACCTGTTCGCCGACAGCTCGCTGCCGTCGTACGACGCGGACGCGACGGCGCTGGCGGTGCAGCGCTCACGGGAGTTCCTCGACCGGGTGGG
>JALYMZ010000225.1 GCA_030773435.1 Actinomycetota bacterium
GGGCTCGCGCAGGTGCGTGTGCAGGTCGACCAGCCCCGGCAGCGCGACCAGGCCGTCGGCGTCGACGAGCTCCGCGACCGTGGCCGCGCGCCCGCGGAGCCGGCCGGTCTCCGCGATCACCCCGTCCCGCAGCAGCAGGTCGGTGGGCGCGCCACCAAGCACCGACGCGCCGCGGATGAGGTAGATGTCGGCGCTCACGTGCGGGGCTCCGCAGCGGTCGCGGTGCTCGGATCGGCTCCCGTGACACCGCCGAGCAGCAGGTAGAGCACCGCCATCCGCACCGCGACACCGTTACGGACCTGCTCGACGATCACCGAGCGCTCGGAGTCGGCCACGTCCGCCGAGATCTCCATGCCGCGCAGCATCGGCCCCGGATGCATCACCAGCGCGTGCGCCGGCATCGTCGCCATGCGCCGTGCGTCGAGCCCGTAGCGCCGGCTGTACTCACGCTCGGTCGGGAAGAACGCGGCGTTCATCCGCTCCCGCTGCACCCGCAGCATCATCGCCACGTCGCTCTTGGGCAAGATGGCGTCGAGGTCGTACGACGTGGCCACCGGCCACGACTCGACGCCGACCGGCAGCAGCGTCGGCGGGGCCACCAGCGTCACCTCGGCGCCCAGTGTGGCCAGCAGCAAGGCGTTGGAACGGGCCACCCGGCTGTGCAGCACGTCGCCGACGATCGCCACCCGGCGACCGGCGAGGTCACCGAGATGGCGGCGCATCGTGAACGCGTCGAGCAGGGCCTGGGTGGGGTGCTCATGGGTTCCGTCCCCGGCGTTGACGACGCTGCTGTCGATCCAACCGGACGTGGCGAGCCGGTGCGGGGCACCGGACGCCTGGTGCCGGACGACGACCGCGTCGGCGCCCATGGCCTCGAGCGTCAGCGCGGTGTCCTTCAGGCTCTCACCCTTGCTGAGGCTGGAGCCCTTCGCGGCGAAGTTGATGACATCGGCGGACAACCGCTTGCCGGCCGCCTCGAACGAGATCCGGGTGCGGGTGGAGTCCTCGAAGAACAGGTTGACGACGGTGCGCCCGCGCAGCGCCGGTGACTTCTTGATCGGCCGTTCGGCGATCGCACGCATCTCCGCGGCCGTGTCCAGGATCAGCAGCGCGTCGGCGCGGGTGAGGTCGGCGGTGCTCAGCAGGTGCTTGTGCATCACGCGTCCACCTCGCCGCCACCCGCCGCGCGCGGAGCCTGGGAGGCCGCGATGACGACCGCGTCGCGGCCGTCGTACTCCTCGAGCAGGACCCGCACCTGCTCGCCGAGTGCGGTCGGCAGGTTCTTGCCCACGAAGTCGGCGCGGATCGGCAGCTGCCGGTGCCCGCGGTCGACGAGGGTGGCCAGCCGTACCGCGGCGGGGCGGCCGACGTCGTTGAGGGCGTCCAGCGCGGCCCGGACCGTGCGGCCGCTGAACAGGACGTCGTCGACGAGCACGACCGTGCGCCCGTCGACTCCTCCGGGTGGGATCTCCGTGTGCTCCAGCGCCCGGGCGGGGCGCAGCCGCAGGTCGTCGCGGTACATGGTCACGTCTAGCGAGCCGACCGGCACCGGCACCCGTTCCACCGTGCTCAGCCGCGCCGCGAGCCGCCGGGCGAGCGGGACCCCGCGGGTCGGTATACCGAGGAGGACCAGGCCGTGAGCGCCCTTGTTGCGCTCGAGGATCTCGTGGGAGATGCGGGTCAACGCCCGGGAGATGTCAGCGGCGTCGAGAACGGTGCGCTGCGCGGCGCAGGTAGGCGACATGCGCCTGACCTCCTTCTCCGCCTCACGGGACGGCCGTTAAAGGATGGTCCGGTCGTTGCTGGCGACCGAGGCTACCAGGGCTGGCGGTGACTTTGCCGGATCCGGCTTGAAGCGCGCGCCGGCACTGCTACTGTGAGTGACCGGTCATCGCTTCGAGGCGGGATGCAGACATGGACCAGGACTACGCAAAGGCGCTCGGCGCCAGGCTGCGCGCGATCCGCCAGCAGCAGGGGTTGTCCCTGTACGGCGTCGAGCAGAAGTCACGGGGCCGGTGGAAGGCCGTGGTCGTCGGCTCGTACGAGCGCGGCGACCGCGCGGTCACCGTCTCCCGGCTCGCCGAGCTGGCGGAGTTCTACGGCGTGCCGCTCCAGGAGCTGCTGCCGGGGCGCAGCAGCACCTTCGGCGCCGGCACCGAGCCGTCCACCCGGCTGGTGCTGGACCTGGAGCGCCTCGGGGAGATCGAGCTCGAGGAGGCGAGCCTGCTCGCCCGCTACGTCGCGAGCATCCAGGCCCAGCGCGGCGACTACAACGGTCGAGTCCTGTCGATCCGCCAGGAGGACCTGCGCACGCTGGCGGTGCTCTACGACACCCCGCCGAGCGAGCTCGCCGCGCGGTTCACGTCGTGGGGGGTGCTGAACCGCGACGCGGCCAAACGCGGCCGCGACCAGGACACCGAGGGGTCCGCTGCTGGGGAGTCGGCGCCCGAGAGCTCCCCGGCCGGGGCGGCCGAGGTCGGCTCCCACAGCTGAGCCGCCGGGTTCATCCGGCCCGGCCTGCCTTGCTGCGGACGAGGTTGCCCAGCAGACCGTTGACGAACGCCGGTGACTCCTCTGTGGACAGCTCGCGGGCCAGCCCCACGGCCTCGCTGACGGCGACCTCATCGGGCACGCCGTCGCAGTAGAGGACCTCGAAGGCCGCGATCCGCAAGATGTTGCGGTCGACGGCCGGCATCCGGGCGAGGGTCCACTCGCGGGCCAGGTCGCCGAGCACCTCATCGATTCGTTCGCGGTGCGCGGCGACGCCCTCGACCAGCTGCACGGTGAGCTCGTGCACCGGTGGGTGTGCGGCAGCGACGCGCTCGGCGAGCGTGGCCCCTGGTGGCAGCCCGCGCAACTCGGATTCGAAGAGGATGTCGAGCGCGCGCTTGCGCGCCTTGGTGCGGGCACGCACCGGTCAGCTGCTTGCCCGGCCGAGGTAGCTGCCGTCGCGGGTGTCGACCTTGATCTTCTCGCCGGTGGTGATGAACAGCGGCACGGCGACCTCGTACCCGGTCTCCAGCCGCGCCGGCTTGGTGCCCCCGGTCGAACGGTCACCCTGCAGACCGGGCTCGGTGTACTCGACCACCAGCTCTACCGCGGCCGGCAGCTCCAGGTACAGCGGGGTCCCCTCGTGCATCGCGACGACGGCCTCCTGGTTCTCCAGCAGGAAGTGCGCCGCGTCGCCGACCGTGTCCGGGCCGAGGTGGATCTGGTCGTAGGTGGTGGCGTCCATGAAGACGTAGGAGTCGCCGTCGTGGTACAGGTAGGTCATCACCCGCTTGTCGACGTTGGCGGTGTCGACCTTCACGTCGGCGTTGAAGGTCTTGTCGACGACCTTGCCGGAGAGCACGTTCTTGAGCTTCGTGCGCACGACCGCGCCACCCTTGCCCGGCTTGTGGTGCTGAAACCACACGACGGACCACAGCTGCCCGTCGAGGTTCAACACCATGCCGTTCTTCAGGTCGTTCGTCGTGGCCATGCGTTCGCGTCCGTCTTTCGTCGGGGGGCGGCGACGCCGAGTGTAACCGCCGTACCGGGCGGGCGAGCGCTACTCACCACGCAACGAGATCGCCACGAGTGCAAGGTGGTAGGACTGCACCCCGAAGCCGGCGACCGTGCCGGTGGCGACGCCGGCGATCACGCTGGTGGAGCGGAACGTCTCTCGGGCCGCCGGGTTGGTCAGGTGTACCTCGACCAGCGGTCCGGGCAGCTGGGCGCAGGCGTCGCGCAGCGCGTAGGAGTAATGGGTGAACGCAGCCGGGTTGAGCAGCACCGCCACCCGGTCGTCGGCCGCGGCGTGCAGCCAGCGCACCAGCTCCGCCTCGTCGTCGCTCTGGCGCACATCGACGTCGAGACCGAGGTCGGCTCCCCACGTCCGGCACAGCCGCGCCAGCTCGTCGTACGCCACCGTGCCGTAGACCTCCGGCTCCCGCGCCCCGAGTCGGGACAGGTTAGGGCCGTTCAGCACCAGCACCGGCCTCATCGGCAGACCTCGCCGTAGGCGGCGGTGAGCAGCGCTGGGTCGGGGGCCTCGAGGATCGCCGGCGCAGCGAGCCCGTGCAGTACGACGAACCGCAACCGGTCTGCGCGCGCCTTCTTGTCGACCAGCATCGCCTGGTGCAGCTGCTCCCAGCGCCCATCTCTGTACGTCGTGGGCAGGCCGAGCCCGGACAGGACGGTGCGGTGCCGGTCGGCGGTCCGCTCGTCCAGCCGTCCGGCGAGTCGGGCCAGCTCGGCGACGAAGACCATGCCGACCGCCACCGCGTGCCCGTGCCGCCACGCGTACCGCTCGACCCGCTCGACGGCGTGGCCGAAGGTGTGGCCGTAGTTGAGCACCTCGCGGCCGACGGAGTGGCCGGCCGAGGTGCTCTCGGTGAGGTCGTCGGCGACGACGGCGGCCTTGACCCGGACCGACCGCTCCAGCAGCTCCCGGAACGCCGCCGAGGCGGGGACGACGACGTCCTCCCCCGTGTGCTCGACCAGGTCCAGAATGCCGGGGTCGGCGACGAAGCCGCACTTGACCACCTCGGCGAGACCGCTGACAACCTCGGCGCGTGGGAGCGAGTCGAGCGCGGTGAGGTCGCACAGCACGCCGGCCGGTTCGTGGAAGGCGCCGACGAGGTTCTTTCCGTGCTCGGTGTTGATGCCGGTCTTGCCGCCCACCGCGGCGTCGACCATTCCCAGCACGGTCGTCGGCAGGTGCACCACCCGAACGCCGCGCAGCCACGTCGCGGCCACGAAACCGGCCAGGTCGGTGGTGGCTCCCCCGCCGAGGCTCACCACCGCGTCGGCTCGGGTGAACCCGGCCCGACCCAGCGCCGACCAGCACCAGGCCGCCACGTCGACATGCTTGGCCTGCTCGCCGTCCGGGACCTCGAGGAAGCAGGCCGCGAAGCCCTGCCCGAGCAGCGCGGTGCGGACCGTGTCGGCGGTGGTGGTCAGCGTCGGTGGGTGGATCACCGCGACCTGGCGGACGCCGTCTCCGAGCACGGCGGGCAGCTCGCCGAGCAGACCGGCGCCGATGACGACGTCGTACGGACGCTGCGTCGCCACCCGGATCCGGGTGACGTCGCTCATCCGGCCACCGCCGCGACGATCTCTCCGGTCACGTCGTCGACCGAGCGGCCGCTGGTGTCGACGGTCAGGGTGGCGACCTCGGCGTACCGAGGACGGCGGGCTTCGAGCAGCCGGCTGAGCTGCGCCCTGACGTTGCCCAGCAGCAGCGGGCGCGCTACCCCGAGCCCCACCCGGCGCGCCGCGTCCGCCAGGTTCACGTCGAGGAACACCACGGTGTGCTCCCGCAGCAGCGCGCGCGTGGACTCCGCCAGTACTGCGCCGCCGCCCAGCGCCACCACCCCGTCGTGCTGATCGAGCGCCGCGGCGACCGCCTCGCGTTCCAGCGTGCGGAAGCGCTCCTCGCCGTCGTCGACGAAGATCGCGGCGACCTCCTTGCCCGCGACCGCCTCGACGTCGCGGTCGGTGTCGCGGAACGGCAGGTTGAGCCGGGCGGCGACCGCCTCGCCCACGGTGGACTTGCCGGCACCGGGAGGGCCGACGAGCACAACGGCCGGGCGGGTCACCGGAACCTCAAGGACGCCAGGTAGGCGTCGTGGTTGCGGCGGGTCTCCGTCACGGCGTCGCCGCCGAACTTCTCCAGCACTGCGTCGGCGAGGACGAGCGCGACCATCGCCTCGGCTACGACGCCCGCGGCGGGCACCGCGCAGACGTCGGAGCGCTGGTGGTCTGCGACGGCCGGCTCGCCGGTGGCCACGTCGACGGTGCTCAGCGCCCGCGGGATGGTGGAGATGGGCTTCATGGCGGCCCGGACCCGCAGCAGCTCGCCGGTGCTCATGCCGCCCTCGGTGCCGCCGGAACGTCCCGAGGTGCGCCGGAAGCCGGCGTCGGTCGGCGTGATCTCGTCGTGGGCCTGCGAGCCGCGGCGGCGGGCGAGCGCGAAGCCGTCGCCGACCTCGACCCCTTTGATGGCCTGGATGGACATCAGCGCCCCGGCGAGCCGGGCGTCGAGGCGGCGGTCGCCGTGCACGTGGCTGCCCAGGCCGGGTGGCAGTCCCTCGGCCACCACCTCGACGACGCCGCCGAGGGTGTCGCCGTCTTTGTGCGCCCGTTCGATCTCCTCCACCATCGCCGTGCTGGCGGCCGGGTCCAGGCAGCGCACCGGGTCGGCGTCGAGGCGGGCGACGTCGTCCGGCGACGGGACCGAGCCGGGCGGGGCGGACGCCTCGCCGATGCCGACGACGTGGCTGACCAGCCGGGCGCCGCACGCCTGCTGCAGGAACTGCGCGGCCACCGCACCAAGCGCCACTCGGGCCGCGGTCTCCCGGGCCGAGGCGCGCTCGAGGACCGGGCGGGCCTCGTCGAACGCGTACTTCTGCATGCCGACGAGGTCGGCGTGGCCTGGGCGGGGGCGAGTCAGCGGCGCGTTGCGGGCGAGCCCGGCGAGCACCTGCTCGTCCACCGGATCGGCGGCCATGACCTGCTCCCACTTCGGCCACTCCGTATTGCCGATGCGGAGCGCGACCGGGCTGCCGAGGGTGCGGCCGTGGCGGACACCGCCGAGCAGCTCGACCTCGTCCCGCTCGAACGTCATCCGGGCGCCGCGGCCGTGGCCGAGCCGCCTTCTGGCCAGCGCCGTGGCGACGCCGTCCGTGGTCACTTCGACCCCGGCGGGCATGCCCTCGAGGATGGCGACCAGGGCCGGCCCGTGCGACTCACCGGCGGTCAGCCAACGCAGCATGCGGCCAGTCTCCCACGCGGTGCGGCCGGTCAGCCGGCGTACCAGCCGCCGATGGCCGGCCCGGCGAGGACGCCGACGAGCGCCCCGACCAGCATGAACGGCCCGAACGGGTAGCGCTTGCGGTCGACGACCCGCAGCAGTGCCAGCAGGCCGCCGCCGACCGCACCGAGCAGGAAGCCGGCGTAGACGCCGACCAGCAGCTCGGCCCAGCCCAGCCAGCCCAGCGCGATGCCGAGGACGCCGGACAGCCGCACGTCGCCGTACCCCATCCCCTTGGGGTAGACAAACCACAGCAGGAAGAAGAGACCGCCGGCGATCGCCCAGCCCGCCGCCGCTCGCGCGAGGGAGCCGTAGTCGCCGGTGAGCGCCGAGGCGAGCAGCGCCAGCAGGCCGACGGCGGCGTACGACGGGGCGACCAGCCGGGTGGGAAGTAGGCGGGTGCGCCAGTCGACGTACCCGAGGATGACGCCCATGACACCGAGGTAGAGCCACATCGGCAGCGCCGGGGGCTCGGTCCTCGCGAGCTGCCAGGCCAGCACCGCGCACGCCAACGCGGCGATCACGGCGGTGCGGGCAGCGAGACCGCGGCGCGCGGCGAGCGCGGCGTACGGCGTCTTGGGCTCCTCTGGATCCTCGCCGGCGTCCGGTTCCGGATCGGGCTCCGGGACCCGCCGGATCACCCG
>JALYMZ010000226.1 GCA_030773435.1 Actinomycetota bacterium
CACATGAGCGACGACGACTGGTCGCGCCTGGCCCGCAAGATGGGCGAGGTCTCCGGCGCGCCGCTGTTCATCGACGACTCGCCGAACATGACGATGATGGAGATCCGCGCCAAGGCGCGCCGGTTGAAGCAGCGCCACGACCTGCGGCTGGTGATCGTCGACTACATCCAGCTGATGCAGAGCGGCAAACGGGTCGAGTCGCGGCAGCTCGAGGTATCGGAGTTCTCTCGCCAGCTGAAGCTGCTGGCCAAGGAGCTGGACGTGCCGGTGGTGGCGGTGTCGCAGCTCAACCGCGGCGCCGAGCAGCGCACCGACAAGCGCCCGCTGCTGTCGGACCTACGCGAAAGCGGAAGTTTAGAACAGGACGCCGATATGGTTGTTCTCATTCATAGGGAGGATCTCTATGAAAAGGAATCCCCACGCGCCGGCGAAGCCGACCTCATCGTCGCAAAGCACCGCAACGGGCCAACCGCCAACATCGTCGTCGCGTTCCAGGGACACTACTCGCGGTTCGTCGACATGGCGCATGGCTGACCTGGTGTTGTCGAGATGCAGCCAATCTTGACGATCACGAACATCTGTCAAGATCTACCGACCCGGTAGACATTCAGATCGCGAGTAGCCAACTTCATCCGGGTTAGGAAAGGGGCTGAGCCTCATCGCCGGCGTGACGGCCGCGGAGGAGCCGTGTGGAACCTCCGGGTGATCCGCTGGCTCAGCCCCGAACCCCGGGGCCACGTCGAAGTCCCGCAAGGGGATCGGCTACGGCACGTGCGGGAGGTCGCGTCGCCGCGAGACGTGGAGGACGGCGCCCCAGCCACGGCGGAGCAGCCCTTCTGCTCGCTCATCCAATCGGCGCCGGATCTCCGAGTACAGGCGACGCCGCTTCCACGGCTCCATCGCGATGTGGCCCGAGAAGGTGTCGAGCAGCCGGATGTAGCCGTCAGCGTCGTAGGTGACCTCCCAGTCGAAGTGCCGCACCAAGACGGGTTCGAACAGCCCACTGGTCTCGATGTCCTCGCGCTGGTCGGGCAACTCGCCCGGCCGGGAGTACCTCGCTCCCTCGGGCAGGCCTTCGCCGATCTCGTCGTAGACCTGCTGCAGCTCGGTGAAGAACGGGTCCCCGCCCTCCGGGAAGACGTGGGTGGCACTCCAGAACGCCAGGTGGCCTTCCGGCCGCAGCAGCTCCCACGCGCGCGGGTAGCGAACCGCTGGATCGAGCCAGTGCCAGGCGGTGGCCGCGAACACCAGATCGAACGGCGCGTGCCCCGATGGGTCGATCTCCTCGAACGTGCTCTGGACGACCTCGACTTCGGGGAAGCTGGCCAGGTTGCGGCGCGCCACGGCGGCCAGCGCTGGCCCAGGCTCGACGCAGGTGATGCGAAAGCCTCTGCGGGCGAGCGGCAACGTCGCCTTGCCGGAGGCGCACCCGATCTCCAACAACCGGTCATCCGCACCGAGCCCAGCGACGGCGATCATCGCCTCGTACAGCTGCTCGGGGTACTCGGGCCGGGCCTGCTGGTAGCGCTCAGCGGCCGCATCAAAGGTCATCCGCAGCCCGCGCTGACCAGTCATGCCACGATCATCGCCGTTTTCCGCGCTGCCGGACAGGGATCCCTGGACGGCGTCCGGAAACGGTCCGGCTGGCGACTTAGAAGGCAGAGATCTGTGTGGAGCGTTCGCGGCGAGTCAGGGTGCTGATCACTGCGGACTGGCCGTGCCGACCCACGGCGAGGCGTACCAGCAAGTCCCGCACTGGTGCGAAGACCTCGTCCGGGAACTCGGGTGTCGGGACGCCGACGCTTATCGCGAGGTCGTCACAATGCACGACGATCTCCAGCATGCGGGTGAGCAAGAAGTCACCTCGCACCAGCGACCACCCTTGCCACGGAATCAGCACGACGTTCCGGGCACTGCCGGCTCCGAGCAGGCGACGCACCGCCACGAGCGCCGCAACGGTCCGGTCGTTCAGCGCCCCGGGACCCAACTCGGCTTCGGCGTCGTCGGCGCTGCGATCGTTGGGTAGATCATCCGGCGAGCTCGATGTGACCCATGCGGCGCTGTCATAGTGCGCGTCAGCAGAGTCCAGCGGTAGAACGTCGGTCGCCACCGGGAGGAGTTCCGCGGCCCGCACGGGCTGCCGTCCCAGGTGACACGCGAGCGCGCCAACTGACATCTTCGGCAGGACACTCGGTGCTGCCCACTGGTCGGATATTTCTGACCGCCGAATTAACCCAAGCGCAATCGACCCTGCGGCCAGGAACGCGGCGTCCAGTCGGTCGAGCGGGATGTGCATCACCACAGTCTCTCAGCCCTCAAGGGCCGCCCGTGTGAGTCCCAAAAACCGATCGCTCAGCGGAAACCCCGGGCGCCATGGACTCGAGCGGCATGATGGGCACGTGGTCTACGTGACTCGCTTGGTGACCTTCGTCGAGGTCGATGACACTGTCGCTGACCCTCGGCAGATCTCGGTATCGGCGCGCCACGAGGCCGTCCTCATGAACGGCAGCCGGGTGCTGCTCCTGGCTGACCGGGGCTGGAGTGCCTCGGGCCCGCCCAACATCTGGGCGGTGACATCGGTCGAGGAGATCGCGGACACGGCGCGCATGGTCGTCGGCCCGGACGAGCCATTCGGTAGGCGCTCGCAGAAAGACATGGAGGCAGACCACTGGGCCTCCCTGGCTGCGGTCCTCCGGCGCCAGGGCGTTGACGCGGACGCCCTGGAGCTGGGACGGCTACCGCACGACATCGTGCTCGGCGAGCAGTTGCTCGCGCGCATCGGCCATCAGCCGAGCGACGGCGTCCAGTCCTGACGCTGCTGGGCGGGTGTGCCTGCGTCGCCGTACGCGGATGGCCACAGCGCACGCAATCTGCGGCAGATTGCACGTCTTGCTTGCAACTTGCTCGTTTAGGGACGCCCTAAGTTGTGCGAAGGTTGGCAGCGGAAGACGCGCGGCGTAACCAGGGTCGGGTGAGCGTGGTCGCGAGTCGGACCGCGAGCAGCGCGCAGCCCGCGGTCACCAGGTTCGCGGTCACCGGTATCCATGCGTATGCGACAGCGACTGTCCCGTCGGCGCTCAGGGCGACCAGCGTGGGGATTGTTCCCACGACCAACCCGGCGATGGTCACCGGGACGGCGACGAGCCCTACCTCCCACCGCTGTGCGCGGGCGAGGTCGGCCTCGGTGGCGCCGGCGGCAGCCAGGGATGCGATGGCGCGCTTGCGGTCCATGAGTGTTTCGGCGCCGTGCACGGCGAGGCTGAACACGATGAACGCGAGGGAGAGCACCAGGACGAGCGCCACGAGCGCGCTGGGGACCGTGTAGAACGGGTCGACACCGCGGAAGCCCTGGCCCATGCCCGACGAGCTCGGCAGGTCGGTGACGATGACGCTGCCGAAGCCGGCGACCAGGCCGATGACGCCGATGGCGGCTGCGGCGCGTCCGGCCGGGCGTGGGTCGGTGACGAGCCGACGCCCCGCGAGCAGCACGTGCGCGGTGGTGGCCCGGGCGACCACGACGCGACCGGCGATGTAGGCGAGCCACGGAGTGAACATCAGCAGGCCCGTGACCACCAGGACCACCGTCGCGATGCCCACCAGCGTGCTGTTGCCCGATCGACTGCCGATGACGCTGTAGCCGAGGACGGCGAGACCGAGGACGAACAGCCCCAGCGCCACCCAGGGACGTGGTGGGCGCCCCGGCTGTCGGCGGCTCACCCCGAGCGGGGTGATGTGCACCCGCCGCGTCGCCGCGCCTCCGGCGAACGCGCCCGCGAGGCCAACAGCCAGCGCGACCAGCACGACGTGCCACCACGCCAGCGAGACGGTCGTCGGGATGAGGCGCAGCTCGTACGGGACCGAGCCGTAGCTGTCGAACATGGCCTCGTCGTGGGGCACACCGCCGAACACCGCACGCAGACCCAGGAAGATGAGGTAGCCGGCGAGCGCTCCGGCGAAGGCAGGGAGTCCGACCTCCATCCGGGCCAGCCGTCGCACGTCGGCGGGCGTCGCCCCGGCGAGCCGGAGACCGGCCAACCGCTGCTCCCGGGCTGCGGTGCCCAGGCGGAGAACCTGCCGCAGCAGGGTGAGGGGCGCCAGCGTGACGAGCAGGACCCCGGTGAGGTACCCGACGCGGACGTCGGCGTCGTTGATGAGGCCGCCGAGGATCTCCGCATTGCGTTCGGTGCCGCCGAACGTGGCGGACGTTGCCACCGTGTAGAGGCAGACCGCGAGCACCACGAACAGGAGAGCCGCCACCAGCGCCGTGCAGCACGCGACGAGAACGGCCCTGCCGATGCCACCATTGCGCAGGAACGCGCCGGCCAGGACGAGGTCGGCCCCGGCCCGACACCTCCACGAGGGCCGGCTCGGCGGGCCAGGCCAGTCCGGCCGCATCCCTGGGTGGGTGTGCCCGGCCACGTCAGGCTCCGACCGGGGCCTGGGCTGCGGCCAGGCGGCCGTCTTGAAGGATGATCTCGCGGTCTGCGCGTGCGGCGACCCGGTTGTCGTGTGTGACCATCACCAGGGCCGCGTCGGTGTCACGCACCGCGCCGAGCAACTCGGCCAGGACCTCCTCGCCTGCCACGGTGTCCAGCGCCCCCGTGGGTTCGTCGGCGAAGACGACCTTCGGCCCCGTGACGAGCGCGCGGGCGACCGCGACGCGCTGTTGCTCACCGCCCGAGAGCTCGCCCGGTGTCGCTTCGGCGCCGCCGAGGACACCGAGACGTTCGAGCCACCCTCGAGCGGCCTGCTCGCAGGCCCGCCGGTCGTGACCGTCCAGCAGCAGCGGCAGCGCGACGTTCTGTACCGCGGTGAGCTCTGGGAGCAGCTGACCGAACTGCAGCACGATGCCGAACTCGCGGCGTCGAAGCAGGCTCCGTGCGGTCTCGTCCAGGGTGTCGACCCGCCGACCGTCGAAGACGACCTCGCCGGCCTCGGGGCGCAGGATGCCGGCCAGGCAGTGCAGCAGGGTGGACTTGCCGCTGCCGGACGGGCCGGTGACCGCCACGACCTCGCCGGGCGCCGCACCGAGGCCCACCCCGCGTAGAGCCTCGGTGCGAGCGAACGACTTGCGGAGGGCCCGCCCTGCGAGCAGCGCGGACCCGTTGACTGTCGCGGTCATCTGACCACCTTCCGGTTCGAGGATTCCTGGGCGTCGCCCTCCAGGTTGGGTGCGGAGTCGGTCGACCGACGCGTGCGTCGGCCCGCTGACTGGACGCGGACCGCGGCGTTGCTCAGCCAGCGCAGATCGGCGTCGAGGTGCTCCACTGCGTGGTCGATCACCACACGCGCCTCCACCTCGTCGGTCGACTCCTGCAGCGCGACGAGCCGGCGCATCTCCGCCAGGTGCGCCTGCCGTTGCCCGGCCAGGTAGTCGGCCGCGTCGCGTCCCAGCCGCAGCGCGGTGACGGTCTTGCGGACCAGCTCATCGGCGGCGTAGGGGCCGGCCGGCTCGACCTCGGACACCCACGAGCTCAGCGCCGCCTTGCCGAGGGGCGTCAGCGCGTACGTCGTCCGGTCCGGGCCGGACCCTCGCGTCGTCTCCACTACCTCGACGAGGCCATCCTTCTCGAGCTTCGCGAGCGCGGCGTACACCTGCCCGAAGGCGAGCTGCTTCGCGCCCGGGTAGCGCTCGTCGTGCGCATGCTTCAGGTCGTAGCCGTGCGCGGGGCCCTCCGCGAGGACCCCCAGGAGCACGTGACCGACGGACATGCCCTCACCATACACACTGTGAATACATATTGTGAATAGCAGTTTCAGGGAAACGGTGGTCCGCTTCCCTGTCCGGCGGGGATTCGGAGGCGGTTGCCGCGGGTTCGCAAACGCACGCTGGCTGCGGCTTCCGGAGCTCCGGGCCAGCCGGCTACCCATGCGTGTCCTGCCACACGATCGGTCAGCGGTGCCCAGACCGTGGCTATGACACGCTGTAGTTGTGGCAGCCGACCCGCATGTGGATCTGATCCGCTCACCAACGCTTGCGCAAGACGTGCCCTACGCCTACGCGGCTCTGGCCCCACGTGGTGCGCGCCTCCTTTTCACGGTCGGCGCCTGTCCACTCGATGAGGCTGGCGCCACGGTCTCGGTCGGCGACGTACGCGGTCAGGCCGAGCAGGTCATGCTCAACCTGCGGATCGCCCTCCAGGCCGCCGGCGCCGATCTGCTGGACGTGGTGAAATCGACGGTGTACGTGGCCAGCCACTCCCGGTCGGTCTGGTCGCTGCATGGGAGGTGGTCAGTTGTCACTTCGGCGATCACGACGCCCCCAGCACCCTGCTCGGTGTCGCCGTGCTTGGCTACCAGGACCAGCTGGTCGAGGTCGAGGCAATCGCAGTGCTTCGTTAGACGAAACCCTCGCCGGGACACCCCCTGCTCAGTCGGCGTGCGGGGAGTCGCGCGTTCCGCATGACCCGTCCGTAGAGGTTCCCGGTGACGGTGCCCCAGCCGGGACGGACCGATTGCGCACGTTGAGTTGACGGCATCGCCCAATCCGAGCCAGTTCGTCAGAGTCCCCCGCAGGAGATTCGTCAATGTGCGCTGCATCTCGACAGGTCTGTCCGGCAAGCGACGAACTGAGAATGGACCCGAGCGAACTGAGAATGCGTGAGAGTCGAGGCGGACTGCGCAGCTGAAAGGAGGCCGCGTCGCGCGGCGCCGTACGGCGCCGGTGGAGGTGGCGCTCGGTGCCGGGGGCGGGCCCCGCCGGAGCTTTCCCAGCATCCGGCGCGCTGTGACACAGGTCATATCCGCGGCCATAATGTCCCGATGCGAAGGCGCGTGAGACCCGAGCGCTCGGTGGCCCGACGCGTGCTGCAGCTCCAGGTGCTGGTGGTGCTGGTGCTGGTGGTGACGGCCCTCGGGCTGGCGGCCCTCGACGCGCGGCGCGACGTCCGCAAGAACGCCAGCGACCGCGCGGTCGCCGTCGCGCTCTCCATCGCCCGCGCCACCCTCGTGCGCGACGCGATCGGCACCGAGGACGCCTCGGAGCTGCTGCGTCCGCTCACCACCGGCGTGCGCACGGAGGCCGACGTCGACTTCGTCGTGATCATGGACCTCGACCGCAACAACATTGCCCAAGGGACCGTGCGGTCCGGCGGCGGCCCGGTAGGCGACCTCGGCCCGGCGTCCCGCGGCGAGGTCACCACGGAGGAGTACGCCGGCACGCTCGGCCCGTCGGTCCGGGCGGTGGCCCCGGTCTTCGCCGGCGAGACCGGCGAGGTGATCGCCGTGGTGGCTGTCGGCGTGGCGCTGGACTCGATCGACGCCCAGCTGATCGACGAGCTGGCCGACGTGCTGATGGCGGCCGTGGCAGTGCTCGGCGTCGGGCTGGCCGGCGCCTGGCTGATCAGCCGGCGGCTGCGGCGGCAGACGCACGGGCTCGGGGAGCACGAGATCACCCGGATGTACGAGTACTACCGTGCCGTGCTCCACGCCGTCCGGGAGGGGTTGCTGCTCGTCGGTCCCGACCGACGGGTGCAGCTGGTCAACGACGAGGCCCAGCGGCTGCTCGACCTCCCCGAGGACGCCGTGGGCCAGTCGGTCGAGGAGCTCGGCATCCCGCCGGCTCTGGCGGCCACGGCCACCGGTGACGTGGCCGGACCCGACGAGCTGTACGTGACCGGGGACCGGGTGCTGCTGGCCAGCTCGTCCCCGGCGTACTGGGAGGGCCGCGAGGTCGGCGCCGTCGTCACGCTGCGGGACCACACCGAGCTGCAGGCATTGACCGGCGAACTCGACGTCGTACGCGGGCTGACCGAGTCGCTGCGCGCCCAGACCCATGAGGCGGCCAACCGGCTGCACACCGTGATCTCCCTGATCGAGATGGGCCGCACCGAGGAGGCGGTCGACTTCGCCACCGAGGAGCTGCAGATCGCCCAGATGATGGCCGACCGTGTGGTCGGCGCGACGGGGGAGCCGGTGGCCGCCGCGCTGCTGCTCGGCAAGGCCGCGGAGGCCGCCGACCGTGGCATCCAGCTCACCATCACCGGTTTGCTGCCCGCCGACCAGAAGGTGGCCACGGCGCGCGAGCTGGTGACGGTCCTCGGCAACCTCGTCGACAACGCCTTCGACGCCGTCGCCCGGCGAGAGGACCGACGCGTCACCGTCCACCTCGCCGGCACCGCCGGCCACGTCCGGGTCGTCGTCGGCGACAGCGGGCCGGGGCTCACGACCGATGAGGCGGGCCACGCCCTCGAGCGCGGCTGGACGACCAAGGGCACCTCCGAGCGTGGCGTCGGCCTCGCGCTGGT
>JALYMZ010000227.1 GCA_030773435.1 Actinomycetota bacterium
GGTCCGCACCGCCGGGGCTCAGCCCTGCTGTGCGCCAGCCGTGCCTGACAGCAGGTGGACGGTGGAGCGTCCGGCGCCCGGTCGCGCGCCGGCATGCGCGGCCCCGGTCGCGGCTGACGGTGCTGACCGGACGGTCCACCGCCCAGGTCTGCACCGCCGGCGCTCAGCCGCGCCGTGCGCCAGCCATGACCACCAGCAGATGGACGGTGGAGCGTCCGGCCCGCCGGTCGCCCGGATGAGTGCGAGGCTGTGTGGGCGAGCGTCCGACGACAGCGTGGGAGTGACGTGGTGACAGCGCAGAGCCGGTGGGCCAGTGCCAAGGCCAGCACGTTCCAGGAGTCGGTGATCCGCGAGATGTCGCGCCTGTGTGCGGCGTCGGGCGGGGTCAACCTGGCCCAGGGGTTCCCGGACTTCGCGTGCCCGCAGGAGCTCAAGGACGCCGCCAAGGCCGCCATCGACGACGACGTGAACCAGTACGCCATCACGTGGGGCGCGAAGGCCTTCCGCGACGGCATCGCCGCCAAGGTGGCGAAGACCTATCCCGGCTGGACGGTCGACCCGGAGACCGAGCTCTGCGTCACCTGCGGCTCGACCGAGGCGATGATCGCTACGCTGCTCGCGACGGTCGACCCCGGCGACGAAGTGATCGTCTTCGAGCCGTTCTACGAAAATTACGGCCCGGACGCGGTCCTGTCGGGGGCGACAGCGCGCTACGTGACGCTGCACGCGCCCGACTGGTCGATCGACGAGGCCGAGCTGCGGGCGGCGTTCACGGACCGCACCCGCGCGATCATCGTCAACACTCCCCACAACCCGACGGGCAAGGTGTTCACCCGCGAGGAGCTCGCCCTCATCAGCGAGCTGTGCCACACCCACGACGCGCTGGTGCTGACCGACGAGATCTACGAGCACATCGTCTACGACGCCGAGCACGTCCCGCCGGCGACCGTGCCGGGGCTCGAGGACCGCACCGTGACGATCAACGCCCTGTCCAAGACCTACGCCGTGACCGGGTGGCGGGTCGGCTGGGCGATCGCGCCCGCCGACATCACCAGCAGCATCCGCAAGGTGCACGACTTCCTCACCGTGGGCGCTCCCGCGCCGCTGCAGGCGGCGGGCGCCGCCGCGATGGCCCTGCCGCCCAGCTACTACACCGACAGCGCCGCGGCCTACCGCGAGCGACGGGACCTGCTGTGCGGCGTGCTGGAGAAGGTCGGCTTCGAGTTCCGCGTCCCGGACGGCGCCTACTACGTGCTCTGCTCGACCGGCTCGCTCGACCCGGCGCAGGACAGCAGCGCGTACGCCCGCCGCATCGTCACCGATCCCGGCATCGCCGCCGTCCCCGGCACCTCGTTCTACGCCGACCCGCGGGACGGCGCGGGACAGATCCGCTTCGCGTTCCCGAAGACGCTCGAGACGCTGCACGCCGCCGCCGAGCGCATCGCGGCGCTCGCCGGCTGACGTCTCAGCTGGTGACGTCCCGAGTCGTGAAGCGCGACCAGGCGACCGCCAGCGCGATGACGGCCCAGCACAGCTGCAGGACCAGGCCGTCGACGAGCGCACCGGTCGGCACGGGGTCGCGCAGCAGGTCCCCGAACGCCAGCCACTGGTCGGTGAACAGGTAGGGGTGCAGCCACGACACCTGCGGGATCGCGCCGAAGATCTGGCTCGTGATCGCCAGCACCACGGTCGTCGCCATCGCCGCGACCGGCACCTCGGTGAACGTCGACACGGCGAGCCCCAGCGCGGCGAGCCCGGCGAGCGACACCGTGACGTACAGCGCCACCAGGGTGGCGCGCAGGATCGCCGAGCTCACCGGGATCGTCGTGCCGGACAGCAGCGTCACGTCGCCGGTCGGGAACAGCGCCCAGCCGACGAGCAGCCCCACGACCGCGACGAGCATCGAGGCGGCGAGCGCGAACGACAGCAGCCCGCCGTACTTCACGAGCAGCAGCCGGGTGCGCGAGACGGGCACCGTCAACAGGTAGCGCAGCGTCCCGGTCTGGGCCTCGCCCGCCACGGCGTCGCCGGACACCACCCCGACGGCGAGCGGCAGGAAGAACGGCACGACCGCGGCCAGGCCGGTGAACGTGAGGAACAGTCCGTTGCCGCTGACCCGCTCGAGGAACGGCGGGCCCTCACCCGGCTC
>JALYMZ010000228.1 GCA_030773435.1 Actinomycetota bacterium
CGGGCGAATGCCGGCCGACCAGGAGACGATCCGCTACACCGGCGTCTACGGGCTGGACGCGAACGGCGAGCCGTATCTGATGCGCGAGATCTTGGGTGGCGGCTCGGGGGGCCGGTACTACGCGGACGGCGAGGACACCATCCACGTCGTACCGGACTCGCGGAACCTGCCGACCGAGTTCACCGAGGCGCGGTTCCCGCTGCGGGTGGAGCGGCTGGGGCTGGCCGTCGACAGCGGCGGGCCGGGGCGCTACCGCGGCGGGCTCGGCTACGACAAGCACATCCGGATGCTCGTCGACGGCCACTTCATGTCGATCGCGGACCGCTCGATCCTGGCGTGCTGGGGGGTCAACGGTGGTCGAGCGGGGCAGCCGTTCTCGGTGGTGATCGACCCCGGCGGGCCGCACGAGCGCGAGGTGGACGCGCTGGCCGACGCCGAGCCGGTGCGCGCCGGTGAGGTGATCCGGATCCGCACCACCGGGGGCGGCGGATGGGGCGACCCGCTGACCCGGCCGTACGACGAGGTGGCGCGCGACGTCCGGTGGGCGAAGGTGTCCGTCGACGGCGCGCAGCGCGACTACGGGGTCGTTGTGCGGGTCGTGGCGGGGGACGTCGACGTCGACGAGGCGGCCTCGGACGCGCTGCGGGCGGACCTGCGCCGGCAACACGGCGACGACCCGCCGTTCTTCGACCGCGGGCCCGGCTACGCGCGGCTGTCCGGGCAGCCGTTCCCCCCGGTCGACCGGTTGGAGTGACGATGCCAGACAACCCGACCCGCGGCACGGTGTCGCGATGGCTGGCAGACGAGGGCTGGGGGGTGATCGAATCCCCCAACCTGCCCGGCGGCTGCGCGTTCAGCGCGGACGCGATCGAGCGCACCGACCTGCCCGGCCTGCGCGCCGGCCACGTGGTCCAGGTGACCTGGGAGCAGCCCGGCGAGCACGGCTACCCGTTCCGGGCGACCCGCGTGGACCCCAACCCCAACCTGCAGGAGACACCGGGCGGATGAAAGAGCTGGAGGAGGACGGCCACAGCTCGGGCGGGCCGGCCGCCGATGTCAGCCTGCGTCCGGCCACAGCCGAGGACGCGCCACTCCTCACCGCGTGGTTCGCCGATCCGCGCGTCTACCGGGCCTGGGGAGGCAGACCCAAATCGATCGAGGAGGTTTTGGCGAAGTACACCGGCCGCCGCGCACCGCAGGTCGAGTGCCGGCTGGTCGTCGTGGCCGGTCATCCCTGCGCGTTCGTCCAGTACGTCGACGTGGGCGCGGAACGTGCGGTCGACCTCTTCGTCGTCCCCGAGCACCAGCGCCGCGGTGTCGGGGCGGCTGCAGTCGCCGTCCTCGCCGCAGCTGCCGCCGCTGCGGGGTGTGACCGGCTGAGCGCGGACCCGGACCTGTCCAACGAGGTGGGCCTGAGGTTCTGGGCGGCGGTGGGATTCCGCCCTGAGCGCGTCGTGGACGACGAGCCGGGGCGTGAGCCGTACCTGAAGATGGTGCTTCCGCTGCTCGAGTAGCCGAAATTGTCGCCGGTCATTCCTGCGCTTCCCGCATGAGCGAGCAGCAAGTGCCGTTATGGGTGGTGGTCGTGGTGGCCATTGGAACGCCGCTGTTCGCATTCGCTGGGGCGCTCATTGGTCAACTCATGTCGCGCAAGGGCGCGAAGGAGCAGGACATCCGCTGGCGCCGGGAGGAGACGATGCGTCTACTGCGTTGGGCTGCTGAGTTGGCCGCGGACTCGAGCCCCGCCCGCAGCGTGGTAGGTGTGGCGGCCTCGGTGCGCGCACCGCGGCGACAACCCGCCGTTCTTCGACCGCGGGCCTGGCTATGCGCGGCTGTCCGGCGGCATGCCGTTCCCCGACGTGGATCGGCTCACCTGATGGCGCGCCGCGGACGCACCCTCGGCACCGTGACGACGTGGGCCCCGCGCGCGGCGGTGGCGTCATCGAGTCCGCGGACTTGCCCGGCGGGTGCTGGGCGGACGCCGGTGTGGTGGACGCACCGGCGGACCAGCCGTTGCGGCCCGGCGACGTCGTGGAGGTGACCTGGTGCGAGCCCG
>JALYMZ010000229.1 GCA_030773435.1 Actinomycetota bacterium
CCTGGGCGAGCCCTTCGACTTCCTCACCTGGTTCGAGTACCCCCCTCAGCACGCGCCCGCGTTCGAGGAACTCGTCGCCCGGCTACGGCAGACCAGGGAGTGGGAGTTTGTCGAGCGCGAGGTGGACCTCCGGCTCAACCGCCACGAATGAGCTCGGGAAGCGAGGCGAGTCGTGCTCCCAGCAGCCCGGCCTCCCACCTCCTGACCGCGCCGCGCCTGTAGCAGGCCAGGCAGAGCGGCCGGTACTGGAAGAAGGGGCAACACTTCTCGAACACGCGAACGGGGGGGACCCCTGCTTGGTTCGGTTTCGGCCATGCGCGCGCTCAAGTTGCCGACCCGAAGAGGGAGCCCGACATGACCACCTCGACCACCACCGAGACGGTGCTTGCCGCCGTCACCGCCAGCCCCGGCGTAACCGCCACGGACCTCGCCGACGCCACCGGCCTGGGCCGCTCGGCGGTCACCAAAATGCTGGCCAAGCTGGAGCAGGCCGGGCAGGTGATCCGCACCGACCGCGGTCGCGATAGCGGCCGCCGCAGCCCGACCGCTGGCCACCGCCCGCCGACTCTGACAGCCGCACGGCCGCCGCAGAGAACGGCGGCACGCTCGGCAAGGGCCAGCTACGCGCGCTGGTGCTGGGCTACCTGCAGGACCGGCCCGGCCAGGAGCACAGCCCGGCCGCGATTGTACCGCGACCCCTCGCAGATCTTCCCAGCACGCAGCAACGTCGGGGGCGCTCACGGGCTGCGGGTCGGCGACCACGGCGCCGTCAGCGCCCGCCGCGCCGTTCCGGCCGATGCTCGACTTCCCGTTCGTGCTTCAACGACGGGCCCTGACCCGGCTGCGGCTGCCCGCCCTGGGACTGCCTCCGGCGACGCCGACCGGCTGTGCGCGTACCTGCGGACGCTGGTCGTCGAGCAGCGACCGCGCAAGCACTGGATCGACAGGAAGGAGCAGCGTCATGAACAGCGAGCTGACTGAAGGCATGACTGTGCGCGACCGCAAGTGGGGCGGTCGGTCGGCACTGTCGTGAACGTGGCCGACGGGCGAGTGTTCGTCGCCTGGCACGGCACCCTGCGTCGAAGACGAACTCGACGCCACCGACGTCGAGGTCTGCCCACCGCCAGCCGACGCCGAGCGGTGGCCGACGGCGGCATCACGATGCTCACCCCTGACGGCGCGGCGACGCTGCCCGTGCGCGACCTCTCCGACCACCCTCCGCAACCTCGGCCTGCCGGGAACGTGAGTTGACCTCACTGAGCGAGGCCTGGCGTCGTTGAGCCTCGAGCACTTTCCCAAGGCTCTGGCCGAGGATGCTCAGTTCTCGTTCGGATAGGTGCGACGTGAAGTGCTCTCGGATGCCACGCAAGTAGACGGGGGCCGCCGCTCGCAGCACCTTCCGCCCGGCGCTCGTGATCACGGCGAAGGTCGCTCGCCGGTCAGCTGGGTCGGGCTCACGCGCCACTAGAGCATTGCACACCATCTCGTCAACGATTCGGCTGACTCGGCTACGGCTGAGCACGACCCGCTCGCCAAGCTCCTGCATTCGCAACCGTCGCTCCGGCGCGGCGTTGAGCTCCAGGAGCACGTCGTACCACGACAGCGGCAGACCTCGCTCCTCGGCAAGCTCATGTTCAAGCTGCCGCACGACGGCGGCGTGGGTCTTGAGGAACGTCGCCCACACTCCGACGTCGGTGTCCTCGCGGCGGCCTGTCGAAGCGCAGTTACTCACAAAGGCAGCGTACGGGAGTAAGCGTGCGGTCGCACATGCTGCTACACTGTGCAGACGCACATAGTGTGCACGCACAGAACCGCGCGGACACCGCGGTCGTAGCCGAGAGGAGAACCGATGGTCACGTCCATCACCCGCGACGAGGTCAAGGCCAAGATTGACGCCGGCGATGTCGTCGTGCTGGAGGCCCTGCCCGCCATGTACTACGAAGACGCGCATCTGCCGGGCGCGCTGAACATGCCTCACGACCAGGTCGATGCACTCGCCCACGAACTCGTGCCGGACAAGGGCGCGGATATCATCGTCTACTGCTCCAACGGGCCATGTCCGAATTCCACCATCGCCTCGAAGCGGCTTGTCGAACTCGGCTACAGCAACGTCCACGAGTACGAGCTCGGCAAGCAGGACTGGATCGAAGCAGGCTTGCCCGTTGAGCAGGGCGGGCGGTCCCAGCGAGCCACCTCCTGACACGACGGCGACGGCGCTGCGGGCGGCACGCGAAACTCCGTTGCCGCCCGCGCCGGGCCGGCTCCCCAACCACGACACGAGAAGGCGCCGGAGGCGTTCTCCTGTTCGTCGCACCGGCCGAGCGTGACTTCCGCCGCGCCGCTGGTGGTGGTGATGGTGGTGCTCGCAGGGTGTCCTTGCGGCGGTCGTCCCCGCGCGGATCAACTCGCACTCCCTCCGACCCTCGTCGGTCTAGGCTGCCCCTCGTAGCGTGGAGATCACCTTTGCGGAGGTGGCGATGACTCGGCAGTACCGGAAGTTCGATGAGGACCTCAAGAAGGGCGCGCCGTCCACCTGCTTGTCGAGACCGGGAAGCCGATCGCACAGGTCGCTGGCGACCTCGGTATCAACGAGGGCACGCTGGGCAACTGGTGCGTCAAGGCCCGTCGTGCGACTCGTGAGGGCAACGGCGAACTGAACGAGTCAGAGCGGGTCGAGCTAGCTCGGCTGCGTCGAGAGGTTACCGAGCTGCGGATGCAGCGTGATGTGCTCAAGCGCTCGGTGGCCCTCTGGGTGGACGAGGCGAAGGGCCGGTAGCCGTGGCCGGGTTCATCGTCGCGCCGGCCACTTCGCCGTCCGGCCACCCACTCCGCGACCTGTCGGTCCGCCGTACGCGATGATCGGTCGACGGCTCACTGACAACTTGGGTCTCCGACGGAGACGGCTGCACTGCCCGGCGCGGGGATAGACTGAGCCGCCGCGGCGACCCCGCTGCCGTAACGCCGTTTCGGAGGCTGTCATGAAGAAGCTGCTGCTGGTCGCGCTGGCCGGTGTAGGAGCGTACGTCGCGTTCAGCAAGGTCAAGGCCGAGCAGGCCTCGCAGGACTTGTGGTCGGAGGCCACCGACCGAGTCACGCCAACCCACTGACCTGACAGCCGGCCGCCTCGGCGGTGCCCTGGGTCCGGGGGACGTAGCTCAACAGGCAGAGCACCGCCTTTGCAAGGCGGGGGTTGTGGGTTCGAGTCCCATCGTCTCCACCACGCCGTTTTCGCCGTTTCCGCACGTCAGAGGTCTCTCCGTCTTGACTGTCCCCTCGTCGATGTGCGTGGTGACCGGACGGTGTGCCAGATCCGTGCCAGATGCTCGCTCAGCCTGAGCCGGAGCCGACAGGCCCGCATGCTGGCGTGACCCATCCGGGCCATCAGCTGGCGGGTGCTGGCCCCGGTCGCGGCTGCCAGGTGGTTGCCGGTGTGGCGCAGGTCGTGGAAGTGCAGGCCACGGCCGTTCACGCCGGCGGCGGTCACGGCGGCGGTCCAGACGCGGTTGAAGTCCCGACGCCGGAGGTGGCCACCCTGGGCGGCGACGAAGACCAGTCCGTTCTCTCCCCGCCCGGCGAAACTGTCGCAGTGATCACCGAGGTCACCGAGGATGGCTGCCGGGAGGGCGACTGTGCGCATACCGGCGCCAGTCTTGGGGCGCTTGAGGAGCACCTTGCCGCCCGCTCAGCTCGCCGAAGCGCAGGCTCGTGAAGGTCGCCAACAGCACCAACCTGCGATACCGCTCCGGCATCGCAGCGGCGACGGCGAACACCTTCTCGACGCTGAGCACGGGACGCTCCGCGCTCGCGTCGGCGCGAGGAGCCTTGATGCGGCAGGGTTCCGCCGGATGAGCCCGTCGTCGACCGCGGTTTAGAGGATCGCTCGCAAGCAAGAGCCGATAAGGCTTCGCGATGGTCGGTGCTCCATGCTGCCTCCTCGTTCGGCTGCTTCGCGGCGACGACAGTGGCACGGCCACGCTTGCCCGGAGGTGCCCCGCCATGGCGACTGTGGACAAGCGGAGGCTCGGTGCTACTGCTGGATGATCCAGACGGCCAGCACACACCGCCGCTGAGGTGTCACTTGCCAGCGTGATGGGACCACCTGGTTGCCAGGAGCATGGGACCACCTGGAGCTGTGAGTGAGCATCACTGTTGGCCTCCCTGGTGGTCAATGCCGGCACGCCGGTGGAGTGCCGTTGTCGGTAGGACGGGCCCTCGACGACGAGGGTGTGCGCGCCGGAGGTGAGCCGGTCGACCGCGGACTGGGCGAGCAGCGCGTCGCTCATCATGGTCAGCCACTCGACCGGTTCGCGGTTCGAGGTCACGATGGTGCTGGTCCGGCGGTGCCGTTCCACGACCAGCTCGTAGAAGTCGTTGGTCTGGGTCGGGTCGAACGGCTTGAGCGCGAAGTCGTCGAGGATCAGGACGTCGACGCGGGCGAGCTTGCGGAGCTCGGCGTCGAGGGTGTTGTCCAGCCGGCGCCGCGGAGCCGGGTGAACAGCTTGTCGGCGCGGGCGGCGTGCACCGTCAGTCGGCGCCGGATGGCGATGTGCCCGAGCGCGGAGGCGAGGTGGGTCTTCCCCACGCCGACCGGGCCGAGGATCAGCACTCCGTGGCCGGCGTCGGTGAACCGCAGGGTCGCCAGGTCCGTGAGTAGCGCGCGGTCGTAGGTCAGGTCGTCGAGTTCGTCCCAGGTGTCGATCCGCATGGCCGGGTCGAGCCCGGCGGCGCGGGCGCGGAGCAGCGCGGAGCGGGACTCCCGGCGCGTGACCTCGTCGGCCAGCACCAGCTCGAGGAACGCGGCGTGGCTCATCTTCCGCTGCCTGGCCAGCACCAACCGTTCGGGCAGGGTCTGGGTCATCTGGCCGAGCTTGAGTTCCTTCAGCGTCCGCACCAGGTCCGCGCCGAGTGGGTCGACCGGGCCGGTGGTGCTGGTGGCCGCGCTCACCGCGCGCCTCCTTCGTCGCCGGCGCCGTTGCCGCCGGGCAGCAGCGTGAGCTGCACCGTTCGGCGGGAAGCGTACTCGCCGGGGTCGCGGGCGAACCGGCCGCCGGGTGAGCCGGCCGCTGCCGGCAGCACCGGCTGGTGGTGTTCGGTGGCCTTGGCCAGCATCGTGTCGATCTTCGACACGCTCACGACGTCGAGGTCCAGCGCACGGCCGCAGGCGGTGTCCACGGGTTCGGGGCCGTAGCGGCGGACCAGTCCGAGCAGTCGGTAGACGCTGCGCATCCGGGTCCAGGGCAGCGGGTCGTCGAGCACCCGCTCGGCGTGGATCCCGACGTTGGCGCCGTGCCCGGCGCAGACCGCGACCAGCCGGGACAACTCCCGCAGGGCGTAGCCGGTCTTGTGCTCGGGCAGGTCGTCGCGGTCGGTGGACCGGCCACCCGGTGGCTGCTTGGGGTGGGTCTTGACCAGCCGCCCACGCGCATACAGCTTGACCAGCTGACCGTCTGCCCGCGCGTCGAGGTGCTGACCTAGTACCGCGGCTCGCAATGTTCGCCTCGTGAGGTGACACGCCGGCCGGGTCCGCGCTCGGAGGCTGGTCGGGCGTCACGCTCGGTGCGTCAGTTCCTGTCTTCCCCCAGGAGCATCGGATGG
>JALYMZ010000230.1 GCA_030773435.1 Actinomycetota bacterium
CCACAACGCAGCACGCGCCGCGTTCGCGCCGCAGGCGCCGTGCACGCCGCCGCCGGGGTGCGCCGAGGAGGAGCCCAGATACAGGCCCTCGACCGGTGTCTCGGGGCGGCCCATGCCGTTGACCGGCCGGAACACCAGCTGCTGGTGCAGGTTCGCCGTCCCCCCGCCGATCGCACCGCCGACCAGGTTCTCGTCGTGCTGCTCCAGCTCGTGCGGCCCCAGCACCCGGCGCCCGACGACCCGGTCGGAGAACCCGGGCGCGGCCCGCTCCAGCCGCGCCTGCATCCGGTCGGCGAACCGCTCCCGCTCGTCGTGGTCCCAGCGCCCGGTCAGGCCGTCCGGGCCGGCGTCGGCGCGGACCCGCTGCGGCACGTGGGAGTACGCCCACAGCGACTCGGTGCCCGCCGGCGATCGGCTCGGGTCGGTGGTCGTCATCTGGCCGGCGATGAGGAACGGCTCCGCCGGGATGGTGTGCCCGCTGATCTGCGCGGCGTACGTCGTGAGCTCGTCCACCGACCCGGCGACGTGCACGGTCCCCGGCTGCTTGTCCGGCGGTGTCGACCACGGCACCGGCGAGCTCAACGCCCAGTCCACCTTGACCGTCGCCGGGTCCCACTCGAAGCGGCGCAGGCCCCGCTGCACCCGGCTCGGCAGGTCGATGCCGGCGAGCAGGTCACCGTAGAGGTGGGTCGCGACGACGTCCGCGATGACGGCCCGGCGCGCGGGCAGCTCCGTGCCGTCCGCGGTGCGGACCGCGACCGCTCGCCCGTCCCGCACCAGGACCTGCCGGACCCGGTGGCCACACAGGATCTGCCCTCCGCGCTGCTCCAGCCGCCGGGCCATCGCCGCGCTGAGCTGCTCCGCTCCACCGCGCGGTGCCGGAAACCCGAACTGCTGGCCGAGCATGCACATGAGCAGCCCGAACACCCCGGACCCGGCGCCCTCCGGCGACAGGTCGGCGTGCAGCGCGTTGCCGGTGAGCAGCAGCCGGGGGCCCTCGCCGCGGAAGCGTTCCTCGCCGAGGCGGCGCACGGACAGCAGCAGCATCCGGGCCACCTCCAGTCCGCCGGCGCTCGGGGCGTGCAGCACCCCGCTCAGCACGTGGCGCACCGGCGGGAACGGGGTCAGCAGCGCCCCGAGCAGGTCGCCGCCGACGCGGTCCCACAGCGAGCACAGCTCCAGCCAGCCGTCGCCGTCACCGGGGGTGAGCGCGTCCAGCGCCGCGGCGGTGTCCTGCCGGTCGCGGTGCAGCACCGCCCAGCTGGTGCCGCCGTCCCCGTCGGCGAACGGGTTCCCGAGAACCGCCGGCGCGTGCGTCCACTCCAGGCCGTAGGACTCCAGGTCGAGCGAACGGATCGCCGCCGAGCCCATGGCCAGGGGGTAGAACGCGCTGAAGAGGTCGTGCACGAAGCCGGCCACCACCCCGCTGTCGCTGCGCACCGCACCACCGACCGTCGGCTGCGCCTCCACCACGGTCACCGACCAGCCGGCGTCGGCCAGGTGGTTGGCGGCCACCAGGCCGTTCGGGCCCGCTCCGATCACCACGGCATCGCTCACGCCCCGGACCGTACCCAGGCCGCCGCTGCGTGCACGTCGTCTGCTTGGATCCCGCCATGGGCGGGCCACGCCTTCTCCACTCCGGCAAGGTGCGCGAGCTCTACGCCCTCGACGAGGGTCGCCTGCTCATGGTGGCGTCGGACCGGATCTCGGCGTACGACGTCGTGCTCACCCCGGACATCCCCGACAAGGGCAAGGTGCTCACCCAGCTGTCGCTGTGGTGGTTCGACCGGCTCGCCGACCTCGTCCCGAACCACGTGCTGTCGACCGACGTGCCGGCGGCGGTCGCCGGCCGGGCGGTGGTCTGTGACCGGCTGCACATGTTCCCGGTCGAGTGCGTCGCCCGCGGCTACCTCAGCGGGTCCGGTCTCGCCGACTACCGGCGCAGCGGCGAGGTGTGCGGCATCCCGCTGCCGCCGGGGCTGGAGGAGGGGTCCCGGCTGCCGCAGCCGGTCTTCACCCCGGCCACCAAGGCGGCGCAAGGCGAGCACGACGAGAACGTGCCGTACGACGTGGTGGTCGGCCTGGTCGGTGCCGACGTGGCCGCCGCGCTGCGGGACCTCACGCTTATGGTTTACCGCCGGGCCGAGGCGGTCGCCCGGCGGCGCGGGATCATCGTCGCCGACACCAAGCTGGAGTTCGGCGCCCGCGCCGACGGCACCGTCGTGCTGGCCGACGAGGTGCTGACGCCGGACTCGTCGCGGTTCTGGCCCGCCGAGACCTGGCGCCCGGGCCGCGCCCAACCGTCGTACGACAAGCAGTTCGTGCGCGACTGGCTGACCTCGCCCGCCGGCGGGTGGGACCGGGCGTCCGGCGCACCGCCACCACCGCTGCCCGCGGACGTCGTCAGACGCACCCGCGCTCGCTACGTTGAGGCCTACAAACGACTGACCGGTACGCCGTTCCGCCCGTGAGGAGTGCACCGTGCTCAACCTCGCCGTGATGCTGGAGGATAGCGCCCGCCGGTTCCCCGACCGCGACGCGGTCGTGCTCGGCGACGTCCGGCTGCGCTACCCCGCGGTCGACGCCGCGGCGAACCAGGTGGCGAACCTGCTCGTCAGCCGCGGCGTCCGACCCGGGGACAAGGTCGCGCTGACGTGCCCGAACCTGCCGTTCTTCCCGATCGTCTACTACGGCATCCTCAAGGCCGGCGCGGTGGTGGTGCCGCTCAACGTGCTGCTGAAGGCTGGCGAGATCGCCTACCACCTCGACGACTCCGACGCCAAGGCCTACGTCTGCTTCCAGGGCACACCCGAGCTGCCGATGGGGGAGGACGGGTGGGCGGCGTTCGGCCGGACGGCCGGCTGCGAGCACTTCTTCCTCATCACCGCCGACCCGGCCGCGGCGTCACCGATCGACGGCGCGGAGACCTTCGGTGGCGCGGTCGCGCAGCAGCCGCCGACCTTCGAGACCGCGGTCACCGAGGCCACGGACACCGCGGTGATCCTCTACACCAGCGGTACGACGGGCCAACCGAAGGGCGCCGAGCTGTCCCACGCCAACATGGTGCTGAACGTGCTGACGAGCCACCGGCTCTTCGGTGGCCGGCCCGACCTGCACGACGTGCACCTGGTGACGCTGCCGCTGTTCCACTCCTTCGGCCAGACCGTGCAGATGAACGCCGGCTTCGGGGTGGGCTCGACGCTGGTGCTGGTGCCGCGCTTCGACCCGGCGGCCGCGCTCGCGCTGATGCAGCGCGAGGAGGTCACGTTCTTCGCCGGCGTGCCGACGATGTACTGGGGCCTGCTCGGCGCGCTCGACGACTCGGTCGACGTGGACAAGATCGCCCGAAACCTCCGCATCGCGATCGCCGGTGGGTCGTCGCTACCGGTGGAGATCATCAAGGAGGTCAAGGCGCGATTCGGGGTGCAGATCCTCGAGGGCTACGGGCTGTCCGAGACCTCCCCGGTCGCGACGTTCAACCACCGGGACCGCGAACCGCGGCCGGGGTCGATCGGCACCGCGATCTGGGGTGTCGAGGTCCGCCTCATCGACGCGGACTGGAAGAGCGTGGAGGCGCCCGACGAGGTCGGCGAGATTGCCGTCCGCGGCCACAACGTCATGAAGGGCTACTACCGGCGGCCGGAGGCGACCGCGGAGGTCATGCGGGACGGGTGGTTCCGCACCGGCGACTTGGCCCGCCGCGACGAGGACGGCTACTTCCACATCGTCGACCGGGCCAAGGACATGATCATCCGCGGCGGCTTCAACGTGTACCCCCGCGAGGTCGAGGAGGTGCTGATGACGCACGAGGCTGTCTCGCTGGCGGCAGTCGTCGGGGTGCCGCACGAGGCGTACGGCGAGGAGGTCAAGGCCTACGTCATCCGGAAGCCCGGCGCCGAGCTGACCGAGGACGACCTCGTCGCCTGGTGCAAGCAGCGGATGGCCGGCTACAAGTACCCCCGGATCGTCGAGTTCCGCGACGTCCTGCCGATGACCGCGACCGGCAAGATCCTCAAGCGCGAGCTGACCTGACGGTCACAGCAGCCGCCGCGCGAGCGGCCCCGCCCGGGGCGTCGCCGATAGACTGGCCGCGCCGCCCGCCCGTCGTACCCCCGGCAAGGAGTTCCGCGTGGCCCGCGTCGTCGTCGACGTCATGCCGAAGGCCGAGATCCTCGACCCGCAGGGGAAAGCGGTGCACGGCGCCCTGGACCGCCTGGGTCTCTCCGGAGTCGCCGACGTGCGGCAGGGCAAGCGGTTCGAGATCGAGCTCGACGGCGAGGTGGACGCGGCCCGGCTGGCCGAGATCGAGACGGTGGCCGAGTCGCTGCTGTCGAACCCGGTGATCGAGGACTACACGATCAGGCTCGACGGCTGATGCGGGTCGGTGTCGTCACCTTTCCGGGGTCGCTGGACGACGGCGACGCGCGCCGCGCGGTCGAGATCGCCGGCGGCGAGGCGGTCGCGCTCTGGCACGGTGACCACGACCTTCGTGGCGTCGACGCGGTCGTGCTGCCCGGCGGCTTCTCGTACGGCGACTACCTGCGCTGCGGCGCGATCGCCCGCTTCGCGCCGGTCATGTCCGAGGTGATCGACGCCGCCCGGCGCGGTCTGCCCGTGCTCGGCATCTGCAACGGGTTCCAGATCCTGTGCGAGGCGCACCTGCTTCCCGGCGCACTCATCCGCAACGCCGGTCGCCGCTTCGTCTGCCGGGACCAGCGGCTACGCATCGAGCATGCGGCCACCGCGTGGACGTCGGCGTACCGGCCCGGCCAGGAGATCACCATCCCGCTGAAGAACGGCGAGGGCGGCTACGTGGCAGACCGGCGCACGGTGGACGAGCTGGAGAGCACCGGCCGCGTCGTCGCCAGGTACGTCGGTGCGGACCCCAACGGCTCGCTGAACGCGATCGCAGGGATCACCAACCAGCGCGGCACCGTCGTCGGGCTGATGCCGCACCCGGAGCATGCGGTGGACGACCTCACCGGTCCCGGCACCGACGGCCTGGGGTTCTTCACGTCCGTCCTCGCGGTCGCCGCAGGTCAGCCGATCGCCACCAGCGACACGGCGCCAGCCGCCAGCGCCAGCCCTACGGCCTGACCGCGGTGGATGCGCTCGCGCAGCACCGTCACCGCCAGCACCACCGTGAACGCCGGGTAGAGCGACGACAGAACCGAGGCCACCGCGAGCAGGCCCGCCTGGGTGGCGAACAGGAACAGCGCCGTGGCCGCCGCACCGAGCGCTCCCGCTGCGGCCGCCCGCAACGGATAGGCGTCGCGCGGCAGCCACGGCTGCCGCAACGCGGTGGCC
>JALYMZ010000231.1 GCA_030773435.1 Actinomycetota bacterium
GGCGCATCCCCGAGCGGCTGGCGCCGCGCCGTCCCCGCCGCGCGGTCGTCGGGATGCTGCTTGGCTGCGTGCAGCGGGAGTTCTTCCCGCAGGTGAACGCGGCCACGGTGCGGGTGCTGCTGGCGGAGGGCTGCGAGGTCGTCACGCCGCAGCGGCAGGGCTGCTGCGGCGCGTTGAGCCTGCACAACGGCCGGGAGGCGGAGGCGCAGGCGTTCGCCCGGGCGGTCGTGGACACGTTCGAGGACGCCGGCGTGGACTACGTGGTGCTCAACTCCGCCGGGTGCGGGTCGGCGATGAAGGAGTACGCCGAGCTGCTCCGCGACGACCCCGCCTACGCCGTACGCGCCAAGACGCTGGCCGGCAAGGTCCGCGACGTCACCGAGCTGCTGGTCGAGGTCGGGCCCGTGGCGCCACGGCACCCGTTGCCGGTCACGGTGGCCTACCACGACGCCTGCCACCTCGCCCACGCGCAGGGCGTACGGAGCCAGCCCCGTCGGCTGCTGCGTGACATTCCCGATCTGCAGCTGCGGGAGATCGCGGACCCGGAGATCTGCTGCGGCTCCGCCGGGATCTACAACCTGCTGAAGCCGGACGCGGCCCGAGAGCTCGGCGACCGCAAGGCCGCGCACGTCCTCGCCACCGGTGCCGACGTGCTCGTCACCGCCAACCCCGGCTGCCTGATGCAGGTCGCCGCGGCGCTCGAGCGCGCCGGGCGGCCGATCGGCCTCGCCCACACCGTCGAGGTGCTCGACGCCTCGCTCCGGGGGACGACCCTCGCCGCGCCGTCCACGCGCGGAGCCTCACCCCAGCAAGGAGACTGACATGTCCCACTCGATCGGTGACGCGGCTCCGCCCGACGTCGCCTCGGAGATCCCCAGCAAGCACCTGCCACCGGTGGGATACGCCGAGCTGCCGGAGCCGCTGCCGTTCAAGCGGGTGCTCGGCCCCAGCGTGCTGCTGCTCGCCGGCGCGATCGGCTCCGGCGAGTACGTGCTGTGGCCCTACATCACCTCGCAGGTCGGCCTGACCCTGGTGTGGCTGGTGCTGGTCGGCGTGGGCACGCAGTACTTCCTCAACATGGAGATCGAGCGGTACACCCTCGCCACCGGCGAGACCGCAGTCACCGGCTTCACCCGGCTGTGGAAGCCCTGGGGCGGGCTGTTCATCGTCATGACGATCGTGCCGTGGGCGTGGCCGGGCTGGGCCACCGGCGGCACCACGACGCTGAGCTTCGCCCTGGGGTTCTCCGAGGGCGCCATCCCGTACCTGACGATCGGCGTGCTCGTGCTCATCGGTCTCGTGCTCACCGTGTCGCCGGTGGTCTACCAGACCGTGGAGAAGATCCAGTTCCTGCTGGTCGGGCTGATCGTGCTGTTCCTCGTCTACACCGCGGTGGCGCTGCTCGGCGGGGAGGGCTACGCGGCGCTCGGCCGCGGCTTCCTGCAGGTCGGCGAGATCCCCGAGTCGGTGGCCTCGATCGGCGCGGCGACCCTGCTCGGCGCCATCGCGTTCGCCGGGGCCGGCGGCGCCTTGAACCTCGTGCAGTCGAACTGGGTGCGCGACAAGGGGCTCGGCATGGGCGCGCGGCTGCCCAAGGTGGTCTCCCCGTTCACCGGCGAGGAGGTCGTCGCGCCCACCACCGGCTACTTCTTCCGCCGCGACGAGGAGAACCTGCGGCGCTGGCACGCGTGGTGGCGGGTCGCCGACCGCGAGCAGTTCATCACGTTCTTCGTCATCGGCGCGGTCGCACTGCTGATGCTGATGACGTTGACCTTCGTCACCGTCGGCACCGGTGTGGCCGAGGAGAGCTTCGACTTCATCCGAGTCGAGGGTGAGGCGCTGCAGGACCGCGGCGGCGGCTGGCTCGGCACGCTGTTCTGGTCGATCGGGACCGTGGTGCTGTACTCCACCAACCTCGCCGTCCTCGACATGGTGGGTCGGGTCACCGCCGACGTGCTCAAGACCGGGCCGCTGCGCGACAGCAGCACCTGGAGCGAGAGCCGCCTGTACTTCACCGTGGTGTGGCTGGAGATCGCGTTCGGGTCGATCATCCTGCTGTCCGGTGTGACCCAGCCACTGGTGCTGCTGATCATCGCGTCCTCGCTGAACGGGCTCGTGATGTTCGTCTACTCGGCGCTGCTCATCCAGCTCAACCGCGGCACGCTGCCGCGCGAGATCGGTCTGCGCGGCGGCCGGCTGGTGGCGCTGTGCTGGGCGGTGCTGTTCTACGGCGGCTTCTCGGTCGTGCTGCTCTACGACCAGGTGCGGCAGCTCCTCGGGTGACCGCCCGCCCCGAGCCGCCCGGCGGGGGTCAGACCGTGATGGTGGCGCGCTCGGCCGGGGTCTCCTCCGGCGCCAGCTCGGCCTCGCCGGGGCCGAAGACCTGGCCGCGGTAGTCGCGGTGCAGGTGGTGGCCGGTCGCCACCGCGCTCAACCACACCGAGACGGCGCCGATCAGCAGCCCGGCCAGGTCGTCGGCGACGTAGTGCCAGCCGAAGTACACCGTCGACACGATCGTCAGCGCCAGGTAGGTCCACATCGCGCGGCGCACCCACGCCGTGCGCACCGTCAGGTGCGTGATCAGCGCGGCGCTGAACACCACGGACACGTGCAAAGAAGCGAACCCGGCGATGCTCTGCACCGCCTCGGTGCCGTGCGGGTCGACGAAGACGTCGAAGCGCGACGAGCTCAGCGCCGCCTGCAGTTGCGCCACCGCCGTCGCCGGCAGCTCCCAGAACAGCGACGGCTCGGCGAACACCGGGCCCTGGGTGGGGACCAGGTAGTAGCTCACCACGCCGAGCACCCAGTTCAGCGACAGCGCCGTGCAGTACCAGAACCCGGCGGCCAAGCTGCGCGACCACACCAGCCAGGCGGCCAGCGACGCGGGAACGAAGAGCAGGTAGCCGACGTACACCAGCGACAGCACGTGCGCCGAGATCCCGGTGCCGAGGATCCCGTGCAGCAGCGTCGCCGGGTGCTCGCCGAGGAACAGCACGCGGTCCGACCACAGCAGCGCCTCGTCGTACAGGTCCTCGCGGATCCAGGGCAGGAAGCTCTTGAGGTTGCGATAGCCGACGTAGGTCAGGTAGAAGCTGGCCAGCCCCACGACCGCCAGCGTCACCCGGCCGCGGTTCCACCGCTGCGCCGCGATCTGCCTGGCGTGCGCGAGCGAGCCGCGGACGCCGCGCGCCCGGTACAGCGCGCGGGGTACGACGTCGGCGGCGAAGAACAGCAGCACCAGCACCGGCAGCCGCACGTACGACGGACCGAACATGCCGTCGGGGTCACGCAGCGGCAGGTCCAGCGCCCATGCGGTCGCGACGGAGACCACCCCCATCACGACCGCGAGCGCGACCGTCAACGCGTACGCCCGCCTGGCCACGACGACGAACCCTACCCAAACAAATGGTGGCGCCCCGGTGGTTCGCCGGAGACGGTCAGGGCTGGACCGCCATGGCGGCGGTCATCTGCGGCACGTCGCCGACCACGGCCAGGTCGGGCTCGGTCTTGTCTCGGATCTCGTCGACGCTCACCCCCGGTGCGGTCTCGCGCAGCACCAGCCCGTCCGCGGTCACGTCGATGACCGCCAGGTCGGTGATGACCCGCTGCACCACGCCGCGACCGGTGTAGGGCAGCGAGCATTCCCGCACGATCTTGTAGCTGCCGTCCTTCGCCACGTGCTCCATCAGCACCACGACCTTCTTGGCGCCGTGCACGAGGTCCATGGCCCCGCCCATGCCCTTGACCATCTTGCCGGGGATCATCCAGTTGGCGATGTCGCCCCGTTGAGACACCTGCATCGCGCCCAGGATCGCCGCGTCGACCTTGCCGCCGCGGATCATGCCAAAGCTGGTGGCGGAGTCGAAGAACGACGCGCCCTTGCGCAGCGTGACGGTCTCCTTGCCGGCGTTGATGAGGTCGGGGTCGACGTCGTCGTCGTACGGGTAGGCGCCGACGCCGAGGATGCCGTTCTCGGACTGCAGCACGATCTCCACGTCGTCCGGCACGTAATTCGGCACCAGGGTCGGCAGCCCGATGCCGAGGTTGACGTACGCCCCGTCGGTGAGCTCCGCCGCTGCTCGCGCCGCCATCTGCTCCCTCGTCAATGCCATCCGCTCAGCCCTCCAGGGTCTGCTCGACGCCCGCCGCAGCGCCCGCGGGACCCGGCCGGGGCCGCGTGGTGCGCCGCTCGATCCGCTTGTCGACGGCCTGCTCGGGGGTGAGCGGCACGACCCGCTGCACGTAGATGCCGGGCAGGTGGACGGAGTCGGCGTCGAGCTCGCCGGGCTCGTACAGCTCCTCCACCTCGGCGATCGTCACCCGGCCCGCCATCGCGCACAGCGGGTTGAAGTTGCGGGCGGCCTTGTTGAAGACCAGGTTGCCGTGCCGGTCGCCCTTCCAGGCCCGCACCAGGCCGAAGTCGCACACGATCGCCCGCTCCAGGACGAACGTGCGCTGCTCCCCGTCGACCTCGAACTGCCGGGTGTCCTTGACCGGCGAGGCCACCGCGACGCCGCCGCCGGAGTCGTAGCGCCACGGCAGCCCGCCCTCGGCGACCTGGGTGCCCACCCCGGTCGCGGTGTAGAAGGCCGGGATGCCGGAGCCCCCGGCCCGCAGCCGCTCCGCGAGCGTGCCCTGCGGGGTCAGCTCCACCTCCAGCTCGCCGGCGAGGTACTGGCGGGCGAACTCCTTGTTCTCCCCGACGTACGACGACACCATCCGCCGGATCCGCTTCTCCCGCAGCAGCAGGCCCAGCCCCCAGTCGTCGACGCCGCAGTTGTTGCTCACCGCCTCCAGGTCGTCGGTGCCCTGGTTCAGCAGGGCCTGGATCAGGGTGCTGGGGATGCCGCACAACCCGAACCCCCCGACCGCGAGCGAGGCTCCGCTCGGCACGTCGGCGACCGCCTCGGCTGCGCTCGGGACCACCTTGTCCATCAGCCGTCGCTCCTCGTCAGCTGCCGCGTCCCGGTGCCGACCCTACTCGCCGCCGCGCCCGGCCGGGACCCGGCGTCACACCCGCACGACCGTCAGCCCGGCGTCGGCCAGCGGCGCGAAGTCGTCGTCCTGCGTGACCAACGTCAGCCCGTGCGCGACCGCGGTGGCCGCAATCCAGGTGTCGTTGACGTTGACCCGTTGCCCGACCTCGAGCAGATGCACCCTCAAGCGCGACCAGGCGACGGCCACGGCCTCGTCGACCGGAAGGGCCGGGATGTCGCGCACTGCGTGCAGCGTGGCCAGGCGGCGGGCCCGCGTCGCGGTGTTCCGGGCGGTGAGCACGCCGGCGTGCAGCTCGGCGACGGTGACCACCGAGATCGCGCTCTCCTCGGGGAGCGCCTCCTCGTCGAGACGTCTCCCCGCCTCCGCGGCGATGAACACCGTTGTGTCGAGGAGGCCACGCCGGTGGGTGCTCACCCGAGCGGCTCCAGGTCGTCGGTCGTGTCGCCGGCGAGAGCCGCGAGGTCAGCCCGCATACCGGGATCCGTCTGGGCCGTGCGCAGCCGAGCGACCAGCTGCTGTCGCGGCAGCCATCGCGCCGCGGCGGCCCGAACCGGCGTAAGCGCAGCGACCGGCCGGCCGCGGACCGTGATGACCAGCTCCTCCCCGGCCGCCACCCGCCGCAGCAGGCCAGCCGTGTCGTTGCGCAGCTCGCGGGACGCTACTTCGGTCATGCGCCAACCGTAGCAATTGCGTAGCGGTAAGCGGCCTCGCATTGCTGCACCCGGAGTCAGAGCAGTTGCGGCAACGGCGTGGCCGTGCCGGTGGCGCTGTCGACCAGCGCCGCCCGCTCCGCGGTGACGGTGAGCGGGAGTACGTCGTTGACCACCGCCGTCACGGCGGGCAGCTGCTCCAGCCGCGCCCGCGGCGCCAGCGAGCAGTGCGGCACCCAGCGACCGGGGCCGTAGTGGTGGTGCAGCACGGCACCGGTGCCGTGGAGGGCGGCGTACACCCGCTCCTGTCGCAGCGTGAGCGCCGAGGTGACCCCGGGCACCAGCCAGGTGCGGCCGCGGCGGAACGTCGCGACGGCGTGGAAGCTCAGCGTGACCGGCTCGGCGGCCGGCAGCGGCCGCAACGCGGCACGGACCCGCGCGAGGTCCCACTCGAGGAGGACCGCGTAGGACAGGTGCGGGTGGTGGCGGCCGTGAGTGTGGGAGCGCAACGTCGGCACGCCGGCGTCCTCCAGCCGGTCCCACAGCCGGCGCATCGCGGTCTCGCCGCGGGAGTCGAAGAGCAGGCAGACCGCGAGCGCCACGGCGTCCACCCTGCCAGAGCAGGACGGGCGCCGTGGGCCGGTGCGGTCAGGAGCCCCTACAGCCCGCTGACGCGGTCCGCGGGCGCGGTGAGGCCGGGGTGCGCCTGCAGGAACGCCACCAGGTTGGCCAGGTCCTCCGCGCCGCCGAGCACGTTGGTGCCCTGTCGGAAAGCGGTGAACGAGTCGCCGCCCTCGGCGAGGAAGTTCAGCGTCGCCACCCGATACGTAGCGTCCGGTTGCACGGGCTGGCCGTTCAGCCGCATCGAGCCGGGGACCACCCGCTGGCCCTGCGGCTGCGACGCGTCCCAGGCGTAGCCGAAGCCCTGCGACACACCGAGTGCCAGCATCGGCCGTGACCCGCGCGCCGGGATCGGCTGGTACTGCTGCTCCAGGACCTCCTCGATCTGGGCGCCGGTGAGGTCCATCGTCACCAGCAGGTTGCCGAACGGCGCCACGTCGTAGGCCTCGGAGTAGGTGACCTCGTGCGGCTGCTCGCCGTTGCTGATGTCGTTGACCAGCAGGCTCGACCGGACGCCGCCGACGTTCATAAACGCGACCTGCGCGGCGCCGTTGTCGCCGGAGGTGCCCCACAGGATCGAGTCGGCCACCAGGTCGGCCATGGGGGTCTCGATCGCCCGATTGCCGCTCGCGTCACCGGTGATGTCCTCGGCGACCGTCCCAACCACGCGGCCGGCGATCGGCGCGGCGATCGCCTTCCACTTCTCGATGATCGCAGTCTGGTCGGCGTCCGGAGCCCGGTCGCGGGTGACCAGGTGGTTCGCCGCGACCACCTTGTCCCGCACGACCTGGCCGGAGCGGGTGTTGACCACGAGGTTCGTCTCGGTCACCACGCTGCCGTACGACGCGGCGCTAGTGACCATGCGCGGGTCACCGTTGGGGTCTGGGACGTTGCAGACGTACGGCTCGTGGGTGTGGCCGGTGACCACGGCATCGATCTGCGGGTGCAGCTGCTGCGCGATGTCGACGACCGGGCCGGAGATCCCCACGCACTGGTTGTACGTGCCGGCCTGGTAGCCGCCCTCGTGCATGAGTACCACCAGTGCCCGCACACCCTGGCGCTGCAGCTGGCGCGCGTAGCGGTTGGCGGTGTCCACCTCGTCGAGGAAGTCGACGCCGGCCACACCGCCGGGAGCCACCAGGGTCGGCGTGGCCTCCAGCGTCATGCCGATGAACCCCACCTTGACGCCGTCCACCTTCCGAACCTCGTACGCCGGCAGCAGTGTCTCGTGCGTCTCCTTGTCCACCACGTTGGCGGCCAGCCAGCCGAACGCCGCACCGTCGTACGGCTCGTCCGGGAAGTAGCAGCCGTCGTCAGGGTGGCACCCACCGTGCTGCATGCGCAGCAGCTCGTCGGTGCCCTCGTCGAACTCGTGGTTGCCGACGCTGCTCACGTCGAGGCCGAGCGCCTCCAGCGACTCGACCGTGGGTTCGTCGTGGAAGA
>JALYMZ010000232.1 GCA_030773435.1 Actinomycetota bacterium
CGATCGCCGCGTGGGCGGCCTCGACGTCCGGCGGCATGAGGACGACGTCGGCGCCCGCGCGCAGCGCACGCACCGCCGCCACGCCGGGGCGGAAGCGCTGCACGACCGCGCCCATCTCCATCGCGTCGGTCACCACGAGCCCGGAGAAGCCGACTCGGCTGCGGAGCAGGCCGGACACGACTCGGCGTGACACCGTAGCGGGGATGCCGGGGTCGATCGCGCGCACGTCGATGTGTCCGACCATCACCGCCGGCACACCGGCGTCGACCGCCGCGCGGAAGGGACGCAGGTCTCGGCGACCCAGCGCGCCCGGCGAGGCCGGCTGCACCGGCAACCCGACGTGGCTGTCGCTGGTCAGCCCCCCGTGGCCGGGGAAGTGCTTGACCACGGGCAGGATCCCGGACGCTGCGTAGCCGTCCACGGCGTCGGTCACCGTGCGCGCGACCAGGCCCGGCCGGCTGCCGGCCGAGCGGGACCCGATGGTCGGGTCGGCGGGCCCGAGGGTGACGTCGGCGTCCGGCGCGAAGACCGCGGTGAATCCGGCGGCCCGCAGCTCACGGCCGCTGGCCCGTGCGGCCGCCCGGGTCAGGTCGGGACGGCGAGCGGCGCCGTAGCTCATGAAGGTGGGGAACCGCGTCATCGGAGCGCCGAGGCGGTTGACGACGCCGCCCTCCTGGTCCACGCCGATGAACAGCGGCCACGGTTGCTCGTGGGTGCGCTGCAACCGCCGGTTGCTGCGCCGCACGGCCTCGACCGACGCCACGTTGTCGCCCATCACGATGACGCCACCGAGGTGGTAGTCGTCGACCAGCGCGGTGGGCGCGGCGGTGCCGGAGTAGCCCGCCACGATGACCTGACCGGCCCGCTCCGCCAGCGTCATGTTGTGCACCGCCTGCCGTGCGCGCCGGATGTCGGCGCGGGTCGGCCCCCAGGCCGGTCGCGGTGGCGTGGCCGTCGGTGCCGGCTCGGTCGGTGCCGTGGTGCTCGGCGTACCGCTCTCCGGCCCGCCGGTGGCGGCGACCCGTGCAGGTGGCTCGGGGTCGGGGGCGGAGACCGAGCAGGCGGCCAACCCGGCCACGACGGCTGCCACGGCCACGGCTGCTCGCCGGCCGCGGCGGCGGCCGGTCACGCCACGACCTGTGTGACCTGCATGGACGAGTCCACGGGAAGGTCCAGCGCGGACGGTGCCCGGCCCCGGGTCACCAGCTCCGCGCCGAGCGCGGCGACCATCGCGCCGTTGTCGGTGCACAGCGCAGGGCGCGGGACCCGCACTCGGATGCCATGCGCGGCTGCCCGGTCCTCGGCCAGTGCCCGTAGCCGCGAGTTGGCTGCCACGCCCCCGCCGATGAGCAGGTCGGGGATCCCGTGGTGGCGGCAGGCGTCCACCGCCTTGCGGGTCAGCACGTCGCACACCGCCTCCTGGAAGGAGGCGGCGACGTGGGGCACGGGCACCGGCTCAGCGGCACGTTCGCGGACCTCGACCCAGCGGGCGACCGCGGTCTTCAAACCGGAGAAGGAGAAGTCGAACCGGTGCCGCTGCAGGTCGCGCCCGGACATGAGCCCGCGCGGGAAGTCGACGTACGCCGGCTCACCGGCCCGGGCCTCGCGGTCGATGTGCGGGCCGCCGGGAAAGGGCAGCCCGAGCAGCCGCGCCACCTTGTCGAACGCCTCGCCGGCGGCGTCGTCGATCGTGGCCCCCAGCGGACGCACCCGCTGCGTGACGTCCTCAACCAACAGCAACGACGAGTGTCCGCCGCTGACCAGGAGCGCCACGCATGGCGCTGGCAGCGGGCCGTGTTGCAACTGGTCCACCGCCACGTGCGCGGCCAGGTGGTTGACGCCGTACAGGGGCCGGCCGAGCGCCAAGGCGAGCGCCTTCGCCGACGCCACCCCGACCAGCAGTGCGCCGGCCAGCCCTGGGCCGCTGGTCACCGCGACCGCGTCGACGTCCGGCAGATGCACTCCCGCCGTCGTGCAGGCCCGGTCGATCGTCGGGACCATCGCCTCCAGGTGCGCGCGGCTGGCGACCTCCGGCACCACTCCGCCGAAGCGGGCGTGCTCGTCCACCGACGAGGCCACCGTGTCCGCGAGCAGCGTCATGCCACGCACCAGCCCGACCCCGGTCTCGTCGCAGGACGTCTCGACGCCGAGCACGAGCGGCTCGTCGGCTGCGGTCACCCCGCCATTGTGCCGCCGAGGCTCACCCGCCCGGACCCGACCATCCGTCCTCCACAGAACCGGGGACGACGGTGATCGGTTCCTCCGGTTCCACCACCGTCTTCCACCGGCCCGGGGGGAAGCGGCGGCCGGCCGGGCCGCGTGTCGTGACGCGGCCTGGCGGAACGACGTGCAGCCATCCCCGCACGGACCGGTGCCGCGACCCTATGCGTGACGGCACGGCGACGCGTTGCGACCACGACGGCCGCTCGGCGGTGGGTGCCGCCGTTCGCCAAGCAGCGGTTGTCCCCGTTCGCTACGCAGCGGTCGTTCCCTGCCCCGACCCGCGACCCGTGCGTAGCGAACGGCCACGTCGCCCGACGGACGCCCGGTGTCCGCGCCCCGGCTCCCGCGGCACGCACTGGACCAGCCGGCGCTTTGCGACAATCGGCGCTATGTCGGCGCAGGAGCTGCCGGTCGGCGACGCGGTCGCGCGGCTGTGGACGGACTACGACGACCCGTTCCTGCGCCGGCAGCTCGACCCCGCGAGTGTGCGGGCGGTCCACCGGCACCGCAACGCGGTCGTCCTCGAGCATGCCAAGGACCGCCGCGGCCGAGCGGTGCGCCGACCGCTGCTCACCTGCCTGGGCCGACCGGAGGAGCTGCGCCCGGTGCTCGCCGAGCTGGCCGCCACGCTCGGCGCGGTCCCGGCGCGGGTCACCATCGACGCAACCGCGGTCGAGGCGCTCCCGCCCGGCCGGGAGTACGCGCGGGCACGCACCTGGGACTTCATGTGGACCGACGCGCCGCCCCCGCCGTACGCCGGCGCGGAGCAGCTCGAGGTGCTGCACGACCTCGACGAGGTGGACGCTCTGCTCGACCGCGCCAACCCCGACACGCACGGGCGC
>JALYMZ010000233.1 GCA_030773435.1 Actinomycetota bacterium
GGCCTGCTGGCCGGCGGCCGCAGCGAGACGCTGGTCTACGGGCCGGCGGGGCAGCGGCGGGGTGAGGGGATGCGGGTGTTCGTGTCGGCGTTCGCCGCGCCGCCGCGGATGCTCGTCTTCGGCGCCATCGACTTCGCGGCGGCGGTGGCGCGGATCGGGTCGTTCCTCGGATACCGGGTCACCGTGTGCGACGCGCGGCCGGTCTTCGCTACCGCATCGAGGTTTCCCGACGCCGATGAGGTGGTGGTCGACTGGCCGCACCGGTACCTGGCGGCGGAGGCCGCGGCCGGGCGGGTGGACAGTCGCACCGTCATCTGCGTGCTCACCCACGACCCTAAGTTCGACGTACCGGTGCTCGAGGAGGCGCTGCGGCTGCCGGCGGTCGCCTACATCGGTGCGATGGGGTCGCGTCGAACCCACGGCGACCGGCGCGAACGGCTGGTCGAGGCCGGGCTGACCGAGGCCGAGATCGCCCGGATGTCGAGCCCGATCGGGCTGGACCTCGGAGCCCGTACGCCGGAGGAGACCGCGGTCAGCATCGCCGCCGAGATCATCGCGTTGCAATGGGGGGGTCGCGGGGTGCGCCTCGGTGACCTCGACGGGCCGATCCACCACCACGAGGTGCAGGGGCGGCGGCAGGGATGACGCCGGGCGCAGCAGACCTGCTGGTGGACGGGTTCGGCCGGGTGCGCGAGGTCGTCGACGCGGCGACGGCGGGGCTGACCCTTGACCAGCTGACCTGGCGCGCCGACGCCGAGGCCAACACGGTGGCCTGGCTGGTCTGGCACCTCACGCGCATCGAGGACGACCACCTGGCGGCGGCCTTCGGCACCGACCAGGTGTGGACGTCTGTCGGCTGGGCCGAGCGCTTCGACCTGCCGTTCGCCGACACCGCAACCGGCTACGGGCAGTCCAGCGCCGACGTGGCGGCCGTCCGGGTCGACAGCACGGTCCTGACCGGCTACCACCACGCGGTGCATGAGCAGGCGGTGGCGCTGGTCCGCGGCGTGGACGCCGACGACCTCGGCCGGGTGGTCGACGACAGCTGGGACCCGCCGGTCACCCTCGGCGTGCGACTGGTGAGCGTGCTCAGCGACGCCCTGCAGCACGCCGGTCAGGCGGCGTTCGTCCGCGGTCTTCTCGACCGGCGCTGACGCGCGGTCGCGGCGCCGCCGGGGGCCGCACCGGAACTGGCTCTTGTGGTCCACGTCACCGCGCGGAAGGATCCGACGTATCGCTTCGGAGGACCTTCACGTCTGGAGGCGGGATGGCACAGATCACCATCAATGTCGACGGGACCAGCTACACCGACGACGTGGAGCCGCGGCTGCTGCTGGTGCACTACCTGCGCGAGCGGCTGGGCAAGACCGGCACCGTCGTCGGCTGCGACACCAGCAACTGCGGCGCGTGCACCGTCCACCTCGACGGCCGCAGCGTCAAGGCCTGCACCATCCTCGCGGTGCAGGCCGACGGCCACCAGGTCACCACGATCGAGGGCCTGGCGCCGGACGGCCGGTTGCATCCGATGCAGCAGGCGTTCTCCGACAACCATGCGCTGCAGTGCGGCTTCTGCACCCCAGGCATGATCATGCAGGCCATCGACCTGCTCAACGACAACCCGGCGCCGAGCGAGCAGGAGGTCCGGGAGGGGCTGGAGGGCAACCTCTGCCGCTGCACCGGCTACCAGAACATCGTCCGCGCCGTGCAGGCTGCGGCCGGCGCCACGCTCCCGGGAGGTGCGGCATGACCGTCACCGAGAACCGCACGGAGACCCAAACGCCCACCGGCGAGATCGGACAGCCGCGCCGACGAAAGGAGGACCGGCGTCTGGTCACCGGCCGCACCCGGTGGACCGACAACATCACGCTGCCGGGCATGCTGCACCTGGCGATGGTGCGCAGCCCGTTCGCGCACGCCACCATCACATCGATCGACGTCGGCGCCGCGCGGCAGGCCCCCGGCGTCCTCGCCGTCATCACCGGCCGCGACGTCGCCGACGAGCAGGGCAGCCTGCCGTGCGCGTGGCCGATCACCGAGGACCAGAAGGCGCCGCCGCACCCGGCGATCGCAGTCGACACCGTGAACTTCGCCGGCGAGGTGGTCGCGTGCGTGGTCGCCCGCAGCGCCGCCGAGGCGCGGGACGCCGTGGAGCTCGTCGACGTGGAGTACGCCGAGCTGCCGGTCGTACTCGACCTCGAAGCGGCCGCCGCCGACACAGAGCTCACGCACCCCGACCTCGGCACCAACGTCAGCGCCACGTGGGTGTTCGACTCGGCCGCGGCCGGCACCGGCGGTGACGTCGAGGACGCGATCGCCCGGGCCCGCGAGAGCGGTGTGCTGATCGAGCGGACCTACCGCCAGCAGCGGCTCATCCCGTCGTTCATGGAGCCGCGGTCCGTGGTCGTCGACCCCACCGGCGAGCAGATCACCATGTGGTCGGCGACCCAGATCCCGCACATCCTCAAGCTGATGCTCGCGCTCACCTGCGGCGTCCCCGAGAGCAAGCTGCGGGTGGTGGCACCGGACGTCGGCGGCGGCTTTGGCGGCAAGCTGCAGGTGACCCCGGAGGAGGTGATCACGCTGCTCGCGGCCCGGCGCACCGGACGGCCGTGCAAGTACACCGAGACCCGCAGCGAGTCGCTGATGGCCGGGCACCACGGGCGCGACCAGGTGCAACGGCTGACCCTCGCCGCCGACCGCGACGGCACGGTCACCGGCCTGAAGGTGGAGCTGCTCGCCGACATGGGAGCCTACCTCGGGCTGGTGACCCCCGGCGTGCCGATTCTCGGCGCCTTCATGTTCAATGCGATCTACAAGTTCCCGGCCTACCACTTCTCGTGCACCAACGTCTTCACGAATAAGGCGTGGACCGACGCCTACCGCGGGGCCGGTCGCCCCGAGGCGACGTACGCGATCGAGCGGCTGATGGACGAGCTGGCCGCCGAGCTCGGCGTCGACCCGCTGCAGCTGCGGGAGCGCAACTGGATCCGGCACGAGGAGTTCCCGTTCACGACCGTCGCCGGGCTGGAGTACGACTCCGGCAACTACGAGGCCGCCACCGCCAAGGCCAAGGAGCTGTTCGGGTACGACGAGCTCCGCGCGGAGCAGCGCCGCCGCCGCGACGCCGGCGACCCGGTCCAGCTCGGCATCGGCGTCTCCACCTTCACCGAGATGTGCGGCCTGGCGCCGTCCCGGGTCCTCGGCTCGCTCTCCTACGGCGCCGGCGGCTGGGAGCACGCCAGCATCCGGATGCTGCCCTCCGGCAAGGTCGAGGTCATCACCGGCACCAGCCCGCACGGCCAGGGCCACGTGACGGCGTGGAGCCAGATCGTCGCCGACCGGCTCGGGGTGGCGTTCGAGGACGTCGAGGTGCTGCACGGCGACACCCACATCGCGCACAAGGGCATGGACACCTACGGCTCCCGCTCGCTCGCGGTCGGCGGCATGGCCGTGGTCAAGGCCGCCGACAAGGTGGTGGAGAAGGCCAAGGCCGTGGCCGCGCACCTGCTCGAGGCCAACCCCGACGACCTCGACTTCTCCGGCGGCCGGTTCACGGTCAAGGGCACCGACAAGGGGATGGCGATCGGCGAGCTGGCGCTGGCCACGTTCGCCGCGCACAACCTGCCCGACGGCTTCGAGCCGAGCCTCGACGCCGACGCGACGTTCGACCCGGTGAACTTCTCCTTCCCGCACGGCACGCATCTCTGCGCGGTGGAGGTCGACACCGAGACCGGCGGAACCACGATCCGCCGGTACGTGTCCGTCGACGACGTCGGCAAGGTGGTCAACCCGCTGATCGTCGACGGGCAGGTGCACGGTGGCCTGGTGCAGGGCATCGCGCAGGCACTGTTCGAGGAGGCGCTGTACGACGAGTCCGGCACGTTGGTCACCGGGTCGTTCGTCGACTATCTCGTCCCCAGCGCGGCCGACCTGCCGTCGTTCGTGACCGACCGCACCGAGACCCCGTCGCTGACCAACGACCTCGGCATCAAGGGCGTCGGCGAGGCCGGCACCATCGCCTCGACACCGGCGGTCGTCAACGCGGTCGTCGAC
>JALYMZ010000234.1 GCA_030773435.1 Actinomycetota bacterium
CTGTCGGCGCCGGCCGTGGCGGCAGGCCTGGCGGCGCTCCTGCTGGGGGCGCTGGGAGCGCTGGCGCTGACCCAGCTCGGCGGCAGTGAGGAACCGGTGGCTGGACCCGCGCCCGACCGCGCGACCAACCAACCGGCGCGAGACGGTGCTGGGTCCCGGCGCGACGCCACCTCGCCGCGGACGGACTCACCTGCCAACTCGCCGCGGGAGTCACCTGCCGAGTCGCCGCGGGAGTCGCCGGCGGAGTCACCTGCCGAGTCCCCGCGGGAATCGCCGGCGGAGTCACCCACCGCGCCCCCGGCGGAGTCGCCGGACGCGTCGCCGGGCGAGGTCACGACCCCGTCCGGGTACACCCTGCAGGAGGACCCGCGGGGGTTCCAGGTCGCGGTGCCAGAGGGCTGGCAGCGGCGGCTCGACGGGCCTACCCGGGTCGACTTCGTCTCGCCGGACGGCACGAGCTTCGTGCGGGTGGACCAGCGCGCTGAGGCGTTGCCCGACGCCGAGGACGCCTGGGAGGAGGCCGAGCCTGCCGTGGCTGACCGGCTGCCGGGCTACCGGCGCATCCGCATCGACGACGTCGACTACCGCGACTGGGACGCCGCCGACTGGGAGTTCACCTGGGAGGGCGGGAACGGGACGGTGCACGTGCTCAACCGCGGCATCGGCACGGAGACGAAGGGCTGGGCGCTCTACGTCTCCGCGCCCGACGCGGCGTGGGAGCGGGTGGGGGTGCCGGTGTTCGACACGGTGACCGAGACCTTCCAGCCCACGTCGTGACCCACGCCGGTCGGGCGCCGACCGACGCCAACGGCGGACCCGACGACGGCTTACCGCTCCGGCGCCAGCTGGCCGCGGAGGGCGCCACCGGGGTGTTCGGCGTTGTGGACGTTGACGTAGTAGGCACTGGGGTTGGCCAGGATCTCCGCGACCGTCTGGTCGCCGACGAACTTGCCGGGCTCGCCCTCGGTCAGGCAGTCCGCGGCGTTGCCGTCGCCGGGTGCGGCGAGGTTGACCACCACGGGCCCGTTCGCGCCCGCGGGTGCCTCGTGGATGTGCGCGGCGGTCGCGGTGGCGATCTCGTCGACGGTGAGCACGTAGCACAGGGTCTTCGGGTCGCCGTCGATGCCGAAGACGTACGCCTCCCCGCGACCGTTCGGGTCGCCGACGATGCGCTGGTCGGCGGCGCCGGAGGCCACCTCGGACCTGCCGTCGAGGTCAGCCTGCAGCACCGTGTTGGTGTGGCCGGCGGCCGCGATACCCATGGACGCGACGACACCGAGGACAGCGGTCGAGCCTACGAGCGCGATCCGGCGCTTGTTCCATGTCCCCATCAAGAGCTCCTTCGGTCGGGAACTGACGTGCGGGTTCGTCGCCGAACGTCCGGTGGATGGGCCGTGCCCGGGGTGTCGTGCGTGGGCGTGTCGTGCCGTCGTACGCCCTATCCAGTCTCCGGCACCACCTGAATCCTCCCACGCCGTAGCCCGTTCCGAGCCGCATCGTTATACCTCGCAAGGGACGGCGAACCACGCCGTCGAGACAGCAGAGGATTCCGCATGAGACTCCGACGCATGAGCGCTGCGGCCGCCACCCTGGCCGGTGCGCTGACTGCGGGTGTGCTGGCGGTGACCCCCGCCTCCGGTGACGTCACCGGTGCAGCCATCGACCCCGAGCTGCAGGACGCGCTGGCCGCCGAGACCGGCCCCGTCGAGGTCGTCGTGACCTTCACCGGCGAGGGCGCCCCCGACTCCGCAGACGTGGCCGCGCTGCGCGCGGCCGGTGTCGACACGGGCGTGACGATGCGCTCGCTGCCCATCGCCGGCATCCTCGCGACGGAGTCGCAGGTGGACGCGCTGGCGGCGGACCCGCAGGTGCTCTCGCTGTACCTGAACCGCACGCTGTCGTACGACAACGACGAGTACACCGAGCTCACCGGCGTCGACGCCGTACGCCGGGACGCCAAACTCACCAAGGCCAACGGTGGCCAGCCGGTCACCGGCGACGGGGTAGGCGTGGTCGTGAACGACAGCGGCATCGACGGCACGCACCAGGACCTGGAGTACCCCCAGCACACGGTGCAGAACGTCGAGGCGGCGGCAAACCTCAACTCGCTGGAGCCGTCCCTGCTGCCGATCACCTACGTCGAGGACGTTCCCAACACCGACGCCACGGGCGGCCACGGCACCCACGTCGCTGGGATCGTCGGTGCGACCGGGGAGATGTCGGGCGGCAAGTACGAGGGCGTGGCCCCCGGCGCCGACCTCGTCGGCTACGGATCCGGCGCCGGCCTGTTCCTGCTGGACGTCCTGGGCGGGTTCGACTACGCGCTGACCCACCAGCGCCAGTACGACATCCGGGTCATCACGAACTCGTGGGGAACCACCCGTGACCGGTGCACCGACGTAGACCCGGCCGACCCGATCAACGTGGCCACGAAGGACGCCTTCGACCGCAACATCGTCGTGGTGTTCTCCGCGGGCAACTCCGGACCGAACGAGTGCACGATCACCGGCAACTACAAGAAGGCGCCGTGGGTGATCGCGGTCGCGGCCGGTGACCGCCAGCGCGAGCTGGCCCGGTTCTCCTCGCGCGGCTCCGCCGACGGTGGTGGCAAGTTCACCGTGGACGGGCAGCGGTGGACCTGGTACGACCGGCCGACGCTGACCGCCCCGGGGGTGAGCGTGGTCTCCACCCGCAACGTGTCCCCGATCGGTGTGATCAACACCGACGAGGACCTGTCGCGGATCGACCCGGCGCACCTGCCGTACTACACCACGCTGTCCGGTACGTCGATGGCGGCACCGCACGTGGCCGGCACCGTCGCGCTGATGCTCGAGGTGGACCCGACGCTGACGCCGCTCGAGGTCAAGCAGATCCTGGAGCGCACAGCGACGGACATGCCGGGTTACGCCCGGTGGGAGGCCGGCACCGGCTACGTCGACGTGTACGACGCGGTGAAGATGGCCGCGAGGTAACCACACAGACGGCATGGTGGACGGCCCGGCTCCCACGGGAGCCGGGCCGTTGCCGTCCTGCGGCTCGCGGGGAGTGGTGGGCGGCATGACGCCCAGGGGGCTCGGGTAGGGGCCAGGTATGAGCGAGCAGAACCCGATGGCCGGGCGGCCCTACGGCGGTGTCGACCGCAAGCCGGACGACACCGAGCGACCTCCCGGCGAGCGGCCACTGTCGGAGGACGAGCAGTACCGGACGGCGCCGCAGCCCCCCGACGACGCCACCGAGTGGTCCACCCGCGCGGCGCAGGAGCCGATGCCGGCGGCGGAGGAGGAGACCGGTCCCTCGCCA
>JALYMZ010000235.1 GCA_030773435.1 Actinomycetota bacterium
GGTGCTCGACCGCGCGCACACCGACCGTGAGCTTCTCGAACCAGTGCCGGATGCTCTGCAGCTCCTTGACAACCAGCAGGAGGGCCACGAGCAGGACCCCGATGAGGGCCCACGCCGCGACCACGGACAGGACGACGAGCAGGCCCGTCACGGGAACCGTCCCGGGATCCCGGGCGACAGCGAGCTCACCTTCGGCCGGGCAGCACCGGCGCCGGGCGGGATCCCGCGGACAGCTTCCGCGAGCTCTTCTGCGAGCAGCTCGAGCTCGCCGAACGCTTCCTCGCCCGTCAGGTTGTCGGCGAGCTGCGTCGCTGCGTCGCGCGTCATCTCCGCGAGCCGCCGGATCTGCTTGAGCACGCGCAGGCAGATGAAGACGAGCTTGACAAGGAAGATCAGCCCGATCCACGACAGGACGAGCCCTGCCCACGCCACGACGTCCACGGCGCGATCCTACGGCCTGCTGGCGCGCAGCTGGCGTGCGGCGCCTGCCGTCGACTGCTGGACGCGCTCGACCCGGCCGGCGAGTCGCGTGGCCCGCTGTTCAACGGTCTCGAGGGTCGTCGCGGTCTGCGCCATGAAGGCGCGAATCTCGGTGAGGTAGACGAGCACCGAGATCAACGCCAGCACGAGCGTGGCGCCGAGCACAGCAGCGGTGGCCATCACCAAAGTGAGCATGTCACGAGCTGCCGTTATCACGGCGCTCGGCGCGTCCGAGCAGGTCTTGGACCTTGGAAGTAACGGCGCTCAGCGGCGCGGCGGCCGAGGTCGCCGCGCCGGCACGGGCGGCGCCGCGAGCGGCGTCGCGGATCGCGATCAGGTCGCGGTTGGTCTGCTCAAGCGCCCACAGCGCGACAGTGTTCTGAGCGATCTGCTTTGCGGTGGTGTGCGTGCGCGCCGCGTGGCGGTCGATCTGGCGCAGGGCATTGATCACCAGCCCGAGCAACACTGAGAGCAGGACGACGACACCCGCGCCGAGCGCGAGCAGCAGCCACCACTCACTCATGTCCAGCGATGATACAACCACCGCGCCCGCGTACCCCGCCGGTCCAGCGCGAAACGCGCCACTAGCTGCTGCTGACACTTACCCCGGAGCAGGGTCGATGTTCACGAACAGCCTGTCGTCGGCGCCGGCGGCGGCCGAGGTCGTCGCGGCGTACGACGCACCGTTCCCGGACGACACGCACACGGACGGAGCGCAGGTCTTTCCGACGCTCGTGCCCACGGGCTCGGGCGATGCTGCTGCCGTCGCGGACGCGGTTCGCCGACACGACGACGCGACCTAGCCCGCTCGCCTGCACGGACTCCACCGCCCGGCGGCCGACCTCGAGCGAGGTCGCAGTCGGCTCGGCGACCACGACGACCACGTCGACGGAGTTGCCGTCGAGGCGCATCACCGTGCCGAGCCCGGCCTCGAAGTCGGCGACCACCACCCGATCGGGACGTTCCAGCTGCCCGAGCAGGTGCTCAGGTGAGGTCCCGCAGCAAGGACAGCCGGGTTCAGGGTTCTGGATGGCGTTTGACCACCGCCAGCCGCACCCCATCCGGCGCCTCGACGCCGAAGCGCTCGACTAGCTCGTCGGCGCTCGACGCGTGCGCTTCCTCGCCGGCGTCGACGGCGTCACGCACCGAGACCAGACGCTCGGTCTCCTCCTCGCCGAGGCCGAGCGAGATGCCGAGGTTCGGGTTGCTGTCGCAGTCGAGCGCGAGCGTGTTGCGGCCCGGTCGGGCGAAGGTGCGGGCGAGCACCGCGGAGGTCGTCGTCTTGCCCGACCCGCCCTTGCCGACCACGGCGACCTTCATGGCGACTCCTTCTCACGCAGCGCGTCGACGAGCGACCGTAACGCCGCCACGGCCGGCGCGTCAGCATCGTGGTCGAGCACCGAACGGCCGGGGCGGGCTGCGCTTCGCATCGCGTCGTCCCACGGCACCGACCCGACCACCGGCAAGCCGGTGCTCAGCGCGACGCGACCGGCGTCGCCCGGCTCGCGCACCTTGTTCTCGACGGCCACGACCCGGGGAGCGTTCGCCATCGCAGCGAGCCGCGCGAGCCCGCGGTCCGTCAGCAGCGACGCGGGCGCGGGCTCCACGACGACAACGAAGGTCCGGGCGTCGCGCCCCCACGTCATAAACGGCCGCCGCGTTACGCCGGGCAGGTCGCCGACGATGCTCCACCCCTGCACGCGGCAGGTCGTCGAGCACCCGCTGGAACGCGAAGTGCGCGCGGGTGTTGTTCCACCTAGGTCCGCGGGCCTTGCCGAGTTGCAGGAAGTGCACGTCGTCTGGTCCCCGCACGGCGTACTGCTCGACCGCACCGGTGCCCGTGAGACGTCGCGCAGCCGATAGCGCCGACGCCCGTCGCCACCCTGCTCCTCGACGACGGCATCGTCAGGCAGGCCGGCGTCCGACTGCCAACGCCGAGGGAGAACGCCATGCCCGGCATCGGGTCGGAGTCGAGCGCGAGCACGCGCTCGACACTTCGGGCGAGGACCCGGGCGAAGGTACCGCCAGCGACGACTTTCCGGCACCGCCCTTGCCCACGAAGGCCACACGCACAGCCGAACAGTAGGGCTTCAGGGCGATGCGAGGGATAGTGGCGTGGAACACATACCGGCGCCTACAATCGGGCGACGGACGTGAGGGAGCAGCGCGCATGTGCCTCGGCATCCCGGGCCAGATCGTCGAGATCACCGACGTGGCCCAGCAACGCGCCAAGGTCGACGTGGACGGTGTGCGTCGCGAGGTATCGGTGGCGCTCCTCGGGCTCGACCGTCCTGACGGTGCGCAGCCCGGCGACTGGGTCCTGGTCCACGTCGGATTCGCCATGGCCAAGATCGACGAGGCGGAGGCGCGCGAGACCCTCGATGCGCTCAAGGCGCTGAGCGACATGTACGAGTAGGAGCTCAGCGACTACTCGGCGGCATCGACGGCGTCGACGACGGCGTGACCGCCATCCCGGTGCAGGCCTCGTGACGGTCACCCTGCCGCCGGCGACCGGCGGACCGGGTGGGCTGCCCGACGGCCTGGCGCACGACGTCGCGGCGGCATCGCTCGCGCTGGCGCGTCGCATCCACGCCGGCGGCACCCTGTGGTGCGCCGCTCCGGCGTGGCCGCACCATGCTCAGCAGGTCGCGGTTGAGTTCGTGCACCCCGTCGTTGTCGGCAAGCCCGCGGTTCCGGCCGTCGCGCTCCCGGCGCACCGCCTCACGGCCACCGCCCGGGCGAACGCGCGGCCCGGCGATGTCCTCATCGTCGTCGGACGCCCGACGATCGCCAGCTTCGGGATCTGCTGCGTCGCGCGCCGACATGGGGCGCAACGACAGTCTGGGTCGGTGCCGGCACAAGGCCCACCTGCGGCTCGGCCGACCACGTGCTGTGGCTGCCCGACGAGGACGACGCCCCGCACGACGGTCCATTCATCCTGATCTACCACCTGCTGTGGGAGCTGACGCGCGTCTGCCTCGAGCACCGCGGGCTGCTCCAGCCGGACGCGGAGTGCGACGCGCCCGTGTGCGTCACGTGCTCGATGAGGGCCGTCTCGCCGAGGTCGAGCGCGTCGCGGGCACCACTGCCCGCGTACGGACAGCCGACGGTGTCGAGGACGTCGACCTGTCGCTCGTCGGCACCGCCGCACCGCGCGACCTGCTCGTCGTGCATGCAGGGATGGCGATTACGCGTCTGGACGACGTGCCGTGACCGCGAGCGAGTTCCTCTACCCGATGCTCGACGGGCAGCAGCGGGACGCCGCCGCACTGCTCGCCGACTGGCGCGGTCCGCTGAGGCAAGGCGGTCGAAAGCAGTGCCCTGCGCGCCCGCACGCTGCGCGACCGCGACGACGATCTCGACCGGACGGCGGCCGCGATGGCGACTGCCTTCGCGGGCGGCGGCCGCCTGTTCTGCTTCGGCAACGGCGGCTCAGCGGCCGATGCCGCGGGACTCGCTACGCTGTTCTCCTCGCCCGCCCACGGCCGCCCGCTGCCGGCGCGTTCGCTCGTCGCCGACACCGCCGTGCTCACCGCGCTCGCGAACGACATCGGCGTCGAGGTCGTGTTCGCCAGGCAGCTCGCGGCGCATGCGCGACGCGGCGACATTGCACTCGGCTGTCGACCAGCGGCGGGTCGACGAACGTCCTCCGCGCCTTCACCGAGGCAAGGCGCCACGGCGTCCTCACCGTCGGTCTCGCCGGCTATGGCGGCGGGGCGATGCGCACCTGCGTCGACCTGCAGCATTGTCTGACCGTCGACGCGCAGAGCGTGCACCGCACGCAGGAGGTGCAGTCCGCGCTGGCATACGCCCTGTGGGAGCGGGTCCAGCACCGACTCGAGCAACAGGGCGAAGCGTGAGGTTGTCGACGAGTACCGCGACCCCGCAGCCGCCCGCGTCGCCGTGCGTCGCATCACCGAGCTCGCCGACGGCCGCGACGGAGAGCCGTACGCCTTCATGGAGGTGTGCGGCGGGCACACGCACACCATCTACCGCCACGGCATCGAGCAGCTGCTGTCCGACACCGTCGAGCTGGTGCACGGGCCGGGCTGCCCGGTCTGCGTCATCCCGATGGGCCGGGTCGACGACGCCATCGCCCTGGCCGAGCAACCCGATGTCGTCTTCACGTCGTTCGGCGACATGATGCGGGTCCCCGGCAGCACGTCGAGCCTGCTCGAGGCCAAGGCACGAGGCGCCGATGTGCGGATGGTCTACAGCCCACTCGACGCGCTGACGATCGCCCAGGCCAACCCCGACCGACGCGTGGTGTTCTTCGCCGGTCCACCTCGTCGGTGCGTGCGGTCAGCATGATGACGTAGGCATCGCCGACCTTGCGCAGCCGCCGGCAGACCTCGATCCCCTCCATGTCCGGCAGGGTCAGGTCCAGCGTCACCAGGTCGGGCCGCTGCTCGGCGACGAGCTCCAGGGCGTGCACGCCTCTCGCGGTGGACGTCACGGCGAGGCCGGACTGGCCCAGCACGTGCTCCGGCAGCATGCGGATGTCTTCGGCGTCCTCGACCACCAAAGCGGTGCGCTGCGGCCCGGTCGTCACCACTCTCGCTGTCGTCCTCGTCTCGGGCGCTAGGTCGGCGTCGACAACGCCGTACCGATTCGTGGTGCTTTGGGCGGCACGGCACTCCCTGCGGGCGACCACGTGAGCGCGTCGGACCCGCCGCCCCTAAGGTGAGCGTGAGAACCATCGTTTCGCCCAGGAGGTGCCCATGGCATCGGCCACGGACGGCCGCTGATGGCGACTGGAGTGCTGGGCCACGGCCGAGCCAAGGTCGAGGACCGGACGCTGCGCCGCGACCGGTGGTGGCTCGCGCCGCTGACCACCTTCGTGCTGTTCACGGCGTTCGTCATCTACTCGACGTGGCGGGCATTCTCCAACGCGCACTACTACGTCACGCCGTACCTGTCGCCGTTCTACTCGCCCTGTCTGAGCGACAACTGCCTGGAGGGCGCAAGTGACTTCGGCCAGCCGATCACCGGGTGGCCGCTGTCACCGGCCCTGCTGATCCTGATCTTCCCGCTCGGCTTCCGGCTCACCTGCTACTACTACCGCAAGGCCTACTACCGCTCGTTCTGGCTGTCGCCGCCGGCGTGCGCGGTGGCCGAGCCGCACCGCGGCTACACCGGTGAGACACGCTTCCCGCTGATCTTCCAGAACGTCCACCGCTGGTTCCTCTACGCCTCGGCCGTCGTCGCAGCGATCCTGACCTTCGACGCGGTGCTGGCGTTCCGCAACAGCGAGGGTGAGTGGGGCCACATGGGGCTCGGCACCGTGGTGCTCCTCGTCAACGCGGTGCTGATCTGGCTGTACACGCTGTCGTGCCACTCCTGCCGCCACCTGATCGGTGGTCGGCTGCGGAACTTCTCCAAGCACCCGGTCCGCTACCGGCTCTGGACGTGGGTCAGCGCCCTCAACGGTCGCCATCCCACGTGGGCGTGGCTGTCGCTGTTCTCGGTGGCCTTCGCCGACTTCTACGTCTACCTGCTCTCCACCGGCACCATCTCCGATCTGAGGTTCTTCTGAGATGAACGAACCACACGGCTTCGAGTCGCACTCCTATGACGTCGTGGTGGTGGGTGCCGGAGGCGCCGGGCTGCGCGCCGCCATCGCCGCGCACGACGCCGGTGCGCGCACCGCGCTCGTCTGCAAGTCGCTGCTCGGCAAGGCGCACACGGTCATGGCCGAGGGAGGCATCGCCGCGGCGATGGGCAACGTGTGGCCCGAGGACGGGTGGGAGGTGCACTTCCGCGACACCATGCGCGGCGGGAAGATGCTCAACAACTGGCGGATGGCGCAGCTGCACGCGCAGGAGTCACCGCAGCGGGTGCTGGAGCTGGAGGAGTGGGGGGCGCTGTTCGACCGCACCAAGGACGGACTGATCTCCCAGCGGGACTTCGGCGGGCACCGCTACGCCCGGCTCGCCCACGTCGGGGACCGCACCGGCCTGGAGATGATCCGCACCCTGCAGCAGCGGGCCGTCGCGCTCGGCATCGACGTCTTCATGGAGTGCACCGTCACCCGGCTGTTCAAGGACGCCGAGCGGATCAGCGGCGCGTTCGCGTACTGGCGCGAGAGCGGCCGGTTCGTCGTCTTCGAGGCGCCCACGGTGGTGCTCGCAACCGGCGGGATCGGCAAGAGCTACCAGGTCACGTCGAACTCGTGGGAGTACACCGGCGACGGTCACTCGCTGGCGCTGCAGGCCGGCGCGCCGCTGATCAACATGGAGTTCGTCCAGTTCCACCCCACCGGCATGGTGTGGCCGCCGTCGGTGCGCGGCATTCTCGTCACCGAGTCGGTGCGCGGTGACGGCGGCGTGCTACGCAACTCCGACGGCCGGCGGTTCATGTTCGACTACATCCCGGAGTACTTCCGGGCCGAGACCGCCGACAGCGAGGAGGAGGCCGACCGCTGGTACGACGACAAGAAGGCCAACCGCCGGCCCCCGGAGCTGCTGCCGCGCGACGAGGTCGCGCGCGCGATCAACTCCGAGATCAAGGCCGGCCGCGGGTCCCCGCACGGTGGGGTGTTCCTCGACATCGCCTCGCGGCGTGACGCCGACTACATCAGGCGCCGGCTGCCGTCGATGTACCACCAGTTCAAGGAGCTGGCCGACGTCGACATCACCGCGGAGCCGATGGAGGTGGGGCCGACCTGCCACTACGTGATGGGCGGCGTGGAGGTCGACGCGGACACCGGTGCGTCCGTCGTACCAGGGCTGTATGCCGCGGGTGAGGTCGCCGGCGGGATGCACGGCTCGAACCGGCTCGGCGGCAACTCGCTGTCGGACCTGCTGGTGTTCGGGCGGCGGGCCGGGCTGAACGCCGCCTACTACGCCGGCCGGCTCGGTGCGCGCCGTCCACACGTCGACCCGGTTGAGGTCAGGGCCGCCGCGGACGCCGCACTGCGACCGTTCACCGAGTCGGTCGCGGGCGGGGAGAACCCGTACAGCGTCCAAAAGGAGCTGCAGGACGTGATGCAACGCCTGGTCGGCATCATCCGTCGCCGCGAGGAGCTGGAGGAGTCGCTGCAGGAGCTCGCCGCGCTGAATCGGCGGGCCGGCAACCTGGCGGTGGAGGGGCACCGGCAGTACAACCCCGGCTGGCACCTGGCGCTCGACCTGGCGAACATGCTGCGGGTCTCCGAGTGCATCGCCCGCGCCGCGCTGGAGCGGGAGGAGTCCCGTGGCGGGCATACCCGTGACGACTTCCCCAAGCCGTCGGAGGAGTGGGCCACGAAGAACATCGTGCTGACCGAGTCCGGTGGCGAGCTGGTGCTGAAGCAGCAGCCACTGCCGGCGATGCCGAACGACCTGCGGCGACTCTTCGAAGGGTGACTGATGGCCTACGACCTGGCACTGCGGATCTGGCGGGGCGACAAGAGCGGCGGCGGCTTAGGCGACTTCGTCGTCAAGGTCGAGCAGGGCGAGGTCGTCCTCGACGCTATCTTCCGGCTGCAGGCCAGCGAGTGCCCCGACCTGGCGGTGCGCTGGAACTGCAAGGCGGGCAAGTGCGGATCCTGCTCGGCGGAGATCAACGGTCGCCCGCGGCTGATGTGCATGACGCGGCTGGCCGACTTCCACCCCGAGGAGACGATCACGGTCACGCCGATGCGCACGTTCCCGGTCATCCGCGACCTGGTCACCGACGTCTCGTACAACTACGAGAAGGCTCGGCAGCTGCCCGCGTTCGCGCCGACCGCGCCGGACGCCGACGGCAAGCGGCGGATGATGCAGGCCGACGTGGAGCGCGGTCAGGAGTTCCGCAAGTGCATCGAGTGCTTCTTGTGCCAAAACACCTGCCACGTCATCCGTGACCACGACGACAACAAGCCGGCGTTCGCGGGGCCGCGGTTCTTCCTGCGGTACGCCGAGCTCGACATGCACCCCCTCGACACCAACGACCGCCGCAAGCTCGCCCAGGACGCCGCCGGGCTCGGCATGTGCAACATCACCAAGTGCTGCAGCGAGGTCTGCCCGGAGAACATCCACATCACCGACAACGCGATCATCCCGATGAAGGAGCGGGTGGTCGACCGCAAGTACGACCCGCTGGTGTGGCTGGGATCGAAGATCATGCGGCGGGAGCGGCGCGAGGAGCTCTGAGCCTCGAAAGCGGGTTGCCTCACGTCTCGCTGTCGCGGGGACCGCATGACGTCGTCGGAGATCGCGCTGCGCGTCGGCCGCGACCAAGCCCTTGCCGTCGACGCGTTGGCGGAGCGCTGGGGTGGTCGGGTGGGGTTGGCCGGTGTGCTCCGCGACCTCGACAGGGTGGCCAGGCGGTCCGTTTCCCCGCGGCGGCGGCTGGGCCGGAACGGCCGGCTGCTGCTGCGCTGGGACGCGGAGGACTCCCGCACCCGCACCTGGTATCCGCAGGGCATCACCACGTCGGCCGACAGCGGCTTCGTACCCGCCGGCCGGGCGGTCGTCCTGGTGAGCTGGTACGCCGCCCGACACGGTGGGGCGGCGGGCGCCGGGGCGCGGCTCAGCGTGCTGGATCTGTCGGACCCGAACGACGTGCGCTACCGGCATGTGGCGCTGGTCCGGGCGACTGGTGGGGACCGGGTGGCACCCGTCCCGGTACACGCCGGTGGGCTCGCCTGGTACCGCGACCTGCTGTACGTCGCGGCGACGTATCGAGGTGTGCGGGTCTTCGACCTGCGCGACGTGCTGCGGGTCCCACCCGAGGCGACGGCGTCGACCTTCGACCACCGCTTTGTTGTCCCGGAGCGCTTCTCCTACTCCGCGGACCCACCTGGCTCGATGCGCTACTCGTTCGTCTCCGTCGACCGGACGAGCACACCGCACGCACTGGTCGCCGGCGAGTACACCCGTTGGCGAAGGCCTGCCCGGCTGGCGCGGTTCGACCTCGAGCCGACCGGCCGGCTGGCCACCGGCGCGGCCGGGGTGGCCGTGCCGTCGTACGTCGGCGAGGTCTCGATCCGCCGCATGCAGGGCGCCGTAGCGGTCGACGGCAGGTACGTCGTCTCAGCGAGCCGCGGTCCTCACCGGCGCGGCGACCTCTGGGTCGGCGTCCCGGGGTCCACCGGAGCGGGGCTGTCGCGGCACCGACGGGCGCTGCCCGCCGGGCCAGAGGACCTCGCCTGCTGGACCGACCGGGACGAAATGTGGGGCCTCACCGAGCACCCCGGCCGGCGTTACGTTCTCGCAGTGGGGCTGTCCGCCGTCCTGTCCGGGCCGCGTCGAGGCCCGGACACGACGTCTTCAGCACCCGGCTGACAACATGCATGCAGAACGCATGGATACCTATGTATTATATGTGTATGGCTGCTCTGTTGCAGATCAGAGGCGTGCCGGAGGCGACGCGCCGCGTGCTGAAGGCGCGCGCTGCTGCCCGCGGCCAGTCCTTGAACGCCTACCTGCTGGATCTCCTCAATGAAGAGGTCGCGACCCCCACCGCTGCGGAGGTCCTCGACCGTGCTCGCCGTCGCGCCGAGCGGCCCACCGAATCCACGGTGGATGCCCTCGACGCGGCCAGATCTGAGCGCGACGAGCAGCTTGCCGCGCGAGCGCACCCGTGATCGTCGTCGACAGCTCTGCCGCGGTCGATGCGCTCATCGGCGCGCCGCGCACCTCAGAGTTGCGTGCTCGCCTGTCGGCCGACCGGCTCCACGCGCCGGCCCTCCTCGACTACGAGGTCGTCTCCGTGCTGCGTGGACTGACGCTGGGTGGTGGGCTCGGTGTGGCCAGGGCCCAGGAGGCCCTTTCGGACTTCGACGACCTGCCGATCCGGCGGTGGCCGGCGCTCGGCTCCTTGCGCCGACGGGCGTTCCAGCTGCGGGACAACCTCAGCGCCTATGACGCCGCCTACGTGGCCCTTGCCGAGGCTCTGGGATGTCCGTTGGTGACCCGTGACGTACGTCTGGGACGAGCGACCGGCACCAACGTCCGCGTCGAGGTTCACTGAGCGTCACTCCTCGGCAGGCACGAGGAGGCGCAATGTGCTCAGAACCGCGAGCGGATGACGCGGGACCGCACCACGCCGCCGAGACCGAGCGGGTGGTCGGTGCGGTGGATGTTGAGCAGCAGGCCGACGGCCATCAGCGAGGCGAACATCGAGGTGCCGCCGTACGACACCAGCGGCAACGGGACCCCGGTGATCGGCATGATGCCCAGGCACATGCCGATGTTCTGGAACGCCTGGAACCCGAACCAGCACACGATGCCGGCCGCCGCGAGCCGGCCGAACATGTCCTGCGCCTGCAGCGCGATGCGCAGCCCACGCCACAGCAGCAGGGTGAACAGCACGATCAGCGCGCCGGCGCCCAGCAGGCCCAGCTCCTCGCCGGCCACCGTGAAGACGAAGTCGGTGTGCTGTTCAGGCACGAACCCGGCCTGGGTCTGCGAGCCGTCGAACAGCCCCTGACCGGTCAGGCCGCCGTTGCCGATCGCGATCCGGGCCTGCAGCGTGTTGTACCCGGCGCCGAGCGGGTCCAGCGACGGGTCGGCGAAGGCGAGCAGCCGGTCGACCTGGTAGTCCGCCAGCAAGCCGCCGCGAACCGCCGCCCATGCTCCGGCCGCCGCGGCACCGGCCAGCCCGAGCAGCCACCGTTTCGGCGCCCCGGCCAGGGCCAGGACCCCGAAGACCGTGGCCGAGAGCACCAGCAGCGTGCCGAGGTCCGGCTGCCGCAGGATCAGCGCCGCCGGCACGGCCGCGACGGCGAGCAGCAGGAGGACGTCGAGGTGGCGCAAGGCGTTCCGGCTGCGGCGTCCCTCGGCGCGCTCGGCGACGATCAGCGCCATGCTGACGACGACCGCGAGCTTGGCGAACTCCGCCGGCTGCAGGGTCAGCCCGCCGAGGCTGATCCACGACAGGGAGCCGTTGACCTCGCGGCCGATCGCCGGCACGAAGACCAGGGCCAAGCCGGCGACCGAGGCCAGGTAGACCACCGGGGTCCAGATGCGCACCCAGCGGTGGTCCGTCGCCGCGACCACGAAGCCGAGCACGGCGCCGATGCCGGCGTTGACCGCGTGCTTGATCGCGTACGCCGCGTCCCGGCCCGAGGTCAGGTCGTCCCGGTGCACCGTCGCCGACCAGACCAGCACCGTGCCGGTGCCGACGAGGGCCAGCGTGGCCAGCAGCAGCGGCCAGTCCAGGCGCGACCACAGCGAAGCGCGCGCAGGGGTGACGGAGATCCGGCGGCCGGCGGTCCGGCTCAGCGGGCGCTGCGGGGCG
>JALYMZ010000236.1 GCA_030773435.1 Actinomycetota bacterium
AGCCAGCGGCGACGGTCGAGGAGGACCAGCCCGGACGACGGCGCGGCCGACGCGGCCGTGCCAGCGTCCCGACCTGGGACGAGATCATGTTCGGTCGCCAGCACGGCGAGTGAGGGGTGATCTCGTCGCGGCGGCGCCGCGGTCACCCGGGAGCGGCCCCGGTGACGACCGGGCGCCGCGGATCGGTGATCCAACCGCTCCAGGACCCGGGGTAGAGCGAGGCCGGGATGCCGGCCACCTCCAGCGCCAGGACGGTGTGCGCGGCGGTGACGCCGGACCCGCAGTAGACCCCTACCGCGCGGTCGGCCACGCCGGCGAACCGGTCCCGCAGCCTCGGCGGTGACAGGAAGCGACCGTCGTCGTCCACGTTGCCCGTGGTGGGCAGGTTGAGCGCGCCGGGGATGTGCCCGGCGACCCGATCGACCGGCTCGGTCTCGCCGCGGTAGCGCTCCGGTGCCCGCACGTCCAGCAGCACGCCGGTCCGGGCCAGTGCTTCCGCGTCGTCGGCGGACAGCGTGGGCAGCCGGCCCGGCGTGGCGCGGAACCGGCCGGGTGGTGACCGCACGGTGCCGGTCTCCACCGGATGTCCGGCCGCTTCCCACGCCGACCACCCACCGTCGAGGACGCGGACGTCGTCGTGGCCGTGGTGTCGCAGCAGCCACCATGCGCGTGCGGCGCTGAGCCCGCCGGAGTCGTCGTACACCACGACCGGGTGCGCGTTGTCCACGCCGCAGCGCCGCATCGCCGCGGCGAACCGGTCGGCGGACGGCAGGGGGTGCCGGCCGCCGGCTCCGGGCGGGTCGGCCAGGTCGGCGTCGAGGTCGACGAACTGCGCACCGGGGACGTGCCCGGCCAGGTAGGCCGCGCGGTCGGCGCCGGTGTGCAACGCCCAGCGCACGTCGAGCACCGTCACCGGCGCCCTCGCGCGCAGCAGCTCGGTCAGCTCTGACTCCCGCAACAGCGGCCTCCGGGAACGCACAGCGGCAGTCTCGCAGACTCCTTGACCTCGAGCGAACTTGAAGTAGCAGCATGGCTGTCGGGTCGCCGGCCACCTCCCGGTTGCCCGTCGGACCGGCCGTTACCGCACCCGAAGGAGACACCGATGCCCGTTGCCGTCATCACCGGAGCCTCACGAGGGCTCGGTCGCGCCCTCGCCGCCGTGCTCGCCGAGCGCGGCTGGTCGCTCGTCGTCGACGGTCGCGACCCCGTCGCACTCGACGCCGCCGCCCAGGCCTTCTACGCCGTGGGCGCGGAAGAGCTGGCGGTGCACCCCGGGGACGTGACGGACCCGGGCCATCGTGCCGTCCTGGCCGAGTCGGCCGCGGCGCTGGGCGGCAGCGACGTGCTGGTGAACAACGCGAGCACGCTCGGGCGTAGCCCACTGCCGAGGATCACCGACCTCGACGCGAGCGTGCTGGCACACGTCTACGCGACGAACGCGGTCGCCCCCCTGGCCTTGACCCGGCTGCTGCTGCCGCAGCTGCTCAGCGGCCGCGGCCGGGTGCTCAACGTCTCCTCCGACGCGGCGGTGCAGCCCTACCCCGGCTGGGCGGGATACGGCTCGTCGAAAGCGGCGCTCGAGCTGATCAGCGCCGTGCTCGCCGTGGAGCATCCCGGGCTGCGGGTGTACGCCGTCGACCCCGGCGACATGCGCACCCGGATGCACCAGGAGGCCTTCCCCGGCGAGGACATCTCCGACCGGCCCGCGCCGGAGTCCGTCGTACCGGCGCTGCTGCGACTGGTGGACGGCGAGCTGCCCAGCGGTCGCTACCGGGCCGCCGACCTGCTCGTCCAGGCCCTGGCATGACCGCCCTGGAGCAGCGGCGGCGTCTCGTCGTACCGGCCGGCCAGCCCGCGGACTCGCCACCGGAGGAGCGGGGGCTGCCGCGTGACGGTGTGCGCCTGCTCGTGGCCCGTCCCGGTGGCGTCGAGCATCGGACGTTCGTCGACCTGCCGGACCTGCTCGACCCCGGAGACCTCGTGGTGGTCAACACCTCCACCACGCTGCCGGCGGCGCTCACCGCCCGGCGTGCCGGCGGCGCCACCGCACCGCTGCACGTCGCGCCGCCGCTGGACGACGGCACCTGGGTGGTCGAGCTGCGCACCCCCGACAACACCGGACCGGACCACGACCTGCGCCCCGGCGACGTGCTGGCGCTCGCCGGCGGGGTGACGCTGCGGGTGGTCGCCGGCCACCCGCGTCCCGACCGCGCCGGGTCGCGCCTGTGGCGGGCGGCGCCGGCCCCACCGACCCCGGTCGTGCCGTTCCTGCAGCGGCACGGGCGCCCCGTCCGGTACGGGCACGCGCAGCGCTCGTGGCCGTTGCGCCTGTTCCAGAACGTGTACGCCGATCCGCACCACGTCGGCAGCGCGGAGATGGCGAGCGCGGGCCGCCCGCTCACCGAACGGGTGCTCGTGCACCTGCTGCGCAACGGGGTCCGTGTGGCGCCGGTCGTGCTGCACGCCGGGCTGTCCAGCCCGGAGGCGCACGAGCCGCCCGCGCCGGAGCGGTTCGTCGTCCCGGAGCCGACCGCCGCGC